>DASZFN010000204.1:0-2555 GCA_035939715.1 Gemmataceae bacterium
ATCCAGCGCACAGGCCAGACGCAGATCGCCGGCGCGCAGGACGACGTCGCCCGCTTGCAGACCCGCCCGCGCGGCCGGGCTGCCCGCTTCCGCACGCTCAACGACCAGCCAGCGCACCAGGGACCCCGGCGGCGCCGCCGCTTCGTGACTGACCGTCTTCTCTGTAGCATTGGCCTGGTCGTGAGGGGGCATCTTCACCTCGGCCTCGCCCACGCAATCGCGGCAAACCAGGCCGTGCCAGGTGCCGTTTCGCCGGCGCACACTCAACATGTCGGCGACGACGCGAAGCATCGCATCCACGGGGATGGCAAAGCCGATCCCCTGAGCGCCGGCGCGGATCGCCACGTTGACGCCGACCAGTTCGCCGTTGATGTTCAGAAGCGGGCCGCCGGAGTTGCCCGGATTGATGCTGGCGTCGGTCTGAATCAATTGCTTGTAGGAAATTTCCTTGTTCAGCGTCACATCGCGCTTGACCGCGCTGACCACGCCCACCGTAACGGTATGCTCATAGCCGTAAGCGTTGCCGATGGCGATGACGGTCTCGCCGACCATGAGATCGCTGGACGTGCCCAGGGGCATGGTCGGCAAAGGCCGGCCGAGATCGACCTTGAGCAGGGCCAGGTCGGTTTCCTGATCGCGCGTCAGGACGCGGGCGCTGTGGGTGGTGCCGTCGCTGAGGCGGACGCGAATGACGCTGACATCCTCGACGACATGATAGTTGGTGACGATGTAGCCGCGCGGATCGACGATGATGCCGGTGCCCATGCCGTTGACGCGGTTCTGCGAGGGCGTGTGGGCAAACAGCTCTTCCGTGGCCGGTCCGCGCACGGTGCGCTCGCTATGGATATTGACGACCGCGCCGCGCACCCGCTCGACCACCTCGACCACTGCGGTGCGGCGCGGATTGGGCGGCGCCGCCGGCAGAGCGGGAGCGACAAACGCCAGGGCCGCGCTGAGGAGGGAGGCGGCCAGCACGCTGCGATGCAATTTCATGGTGTTCCCAACCTGGAGTAGAGCAAGCGGTTCATGCGCCGGATTCGATGGTTTTGCCTTTTCCGTTTTTTCGACGCCGCGGGCGTGCAGGCTAAAACGCTATTCGCCAGTTTCGCCAGCTTGACAGCGGATCGCGGGGCGGCCGCGCCGGCAAGAGCCGAAAGGCGAACCATGAAAGCTTTTCGGAATAAAGCAATGGTGCGGATGGTGCCGAATCTGCCAGCGGCAATCCGCCGGCCGTGGCTGGAAGCCGCTGCGCTTGCTACATTGACCTCGGTAAGTAGAACGGAATTAATTCCGTTCTACAGCCGGAGGACAAGAAGCGATGACGGGAAAATCCAGGAAAGAACAGCTTCAGGAAATGCTGGCCGACGACCCGAAGGACCCATTCTTGCGGTACGGGCTCGGCATGGAATACGTCAGCGAGGGGAATGACGAGGAAGCAGTGCGGCAGTTCCGCGCCCTGGTTGCCGCCACGCCGGACTATGTGCCCGCCTATCAGCAAGCAGGCCAGGCCCTGCTGCGCCTGGGCAAACCCCATGACGCCCAGGAACTCCTTCGCGCCGGGATCGAGGCCGCCCTCAAGCAAGGCGACCAGCACGCAGCGGGAGAAATGCAGGAACTGTTGGCGAGTTTGGAGTGAGCGTGAGCAGTGACGCTAGCTTGGAAAAGCAATCACTGAGGAGTCAGAAGGCACCATCCTGCTCAATGGCGCTTGGTGCAGCGCTCCTTCTTCTCGGTGCTGCGCATTTTTCTTCCGGCGTTCAGGATTCCATAGCTCCCAATTCTTCCCGCGAGCGCATCGACGCGGTGGTCCAGGAAGCAATTGCTCGTAAACAGCTACCCGGAGCCGTCATACTCATCGTCCACCGTGGCGAAGTGGTGTATCGCAAGGCGCTCGGTTCACGCAGCGTAGAACCAGTCGCAACGTCCATGACGGCGGACACGCTCTTCGATCTGGCTTCGCTCACGAAGCCCATCGCAACGGCTACGTCGCTGATGATCCTGATGGAACGCTGCAAGTTGCAAATCAGTGATGCTGTGGCTCATTACCTCCCTGCTTTTGCTCAGAATGGCAAGAGCGCGATTACTGTGGAGCAACTCCTGCTGCATACGAGCGGCCTAGCCGCGGATAATCCGGAAACGGACTATCGCGAAGGCAAGGCGAAGGCGCTGGCGCGGATCCATGAACTGGCTCCGGTTGCGCAACCCGGCAGCCGATTTCGCTACAGTGACGTGAATTACATCGTTCTCGGTGAACTCGTGGAGCACTTGGCGGGCATGCCGCTGGATCAGTTTACTCAGCAAAACATATTTGCCCCTCTCGGCATGAAGGAGACGGCTTTCCGGCCCGCGGGCAACCTGGCGAAACGCGCTGCCCCGACGCAGCAGCGCGAGGGGCGCTGGATGGTGGGCGAAGTCCATGATCCGCGCGCCTATCTGCTGGGCGGCGTGGCGGGACATGCGGGACTGTTTTCCACCGCGGACGATCTGGCTATTTACGCCCAAATGCTCCTGGGCGAGGGCGCGTACAAGGGAAGGCGAATTCTGTCCGGCGCTAC
>DASZFN010000205.1:0-11492 GCA_035939715.1 Gemmataceae bacterium
CAGAAAGTAGACTACTACCTGGTCACCACCAACGCCCAGCGCCTGGCCGACTTTGCGGTCTCGCTCACCATTCAGGCGAACACCAGCATCGGCACCACGCCGATCCTGCTGGCGCGTGACAAGGACTTGCCTCGGGCCAAGAAGGAGCTGAGCGGCTTTATTGAGAATCAACCTCTGCAACAGGACATTCAGAACCGCTTGCTGAAGCTGCTGGCGCGGCTGCCGGCCGCCAACTTTGAACGCCTGCGCCGCATCCTCGAGCCGCTTCACAAGCAATTGCAAGAGACCATCCTGGGACAGCCGGCCCTGCGCGTGTTGCTGCAGCGCTTTGCGCGGGCCTGGGAACAAGCCGTGGCCGGGATGCAGCGCTTTGATTGGCCGGCCGCGCAAGAGCGCCTCAAGGAAGCCGCCGCCCAATGGAAGGAAGCCTGCGAGATGGCGCCGCAAATGCTGGGGGAGCTGGCGCGGCGATCCGTGGCCTGCGACCTGTTCCTGCGCTGGATTGCCGCGGGCCGCATCTCGGCGTTCGCTTTGACCGAGCCCTCTGCCGGCTCCGACACGGCGCGGGTTGCCACGCGGGCAGTCTTACGCTCGGCAGCGGTCGAACGGGAGCCCGATGGCGCCCTGCGCTTCGTGCCCGCAGGCGCCAGGGAAGCACGCTACCTGGTAGATGCGGCACGCCTGGATTTCCGTGCCGACGGCGTCTATTATCGCTGGTCGGAGCAGGCGGAGCCGGCACTTCTTCATTTTGACGAATACGACTATGAGAGCGATGACCCGGCGCGCTCTCCGTATTACACCCATGGGCCGCGAACCGTCCACTTCAGCGACGTGGCCCAACTCCGCGAGCGCGAGGGCCGTCTCTGGTACGACTACTGGGAGCTTACCGGCGCCAAGATGTGGATCACCAACGGCCGCATGGCCGGCGTTTTCTGTCTTTATGCGAAAACCGCGGAGGGAATCACCGGCTTCATGGTCGATCGGCACGCGGAAGGTTTGCTGGTCGGCAAAGACGAAGCCAAGATGGGACAGTTAGGCTCACCCACCAACGAGTTGTCGTTGCAAGCCGTGCGCGTGCCGCGCGAAAACGTGCTCGGTCTCGAGGGCCGCGGGCAGGTCAATGCTCTGGAGACGCTCAATGTCGGGCGCGCCGGGCTGGCCATGTCGGCCATGGCCCAGATGGAGGGGCTAATCGACAACAGCCGAATGTTTGCCCAGCAGAACCCTGGCAATGTCCCGGATTGGGTTGCCTGGCGGCTCGAACGCATGGAACAAAACCGCTGCACGGCCGAGGCCCTTGCCCATGAAGTGGTCGGCCGCTTCGAGCATCCCGGCACGAAATCGGTGCGCATGGAATCGGCCATATCCAAGATGGTCGTTAGCGAGCTGCTGCACGAAACCATCGAGCTTGCGGAGGACATCCACGGCCTGCCCGGCCAGACGGAATTGTACCTTGTGGAGAAACGCAAACGGGACGCGCGCATTATCAACATCTACGAGGGAACCAATGAGATCCAGCGGTTCTTTATTCTCAAGGACCTCGCAGGCGAGGTAGGGGCGCGCTGGTCGGCCGGCCCCGCGGCAGTCTTGCCAAGCTACCTGGGCCAGGAAGCGCTGGCGCTGGAAGCTCTCAAGGGCGACTTTCGCCAGCGGCTGAAGGCAGCTCTCGACGTCTTCGGCGAGCAACTCTGGCAGAATCCCAACCTGCAGGCGAACTGTTTTCTTCTGGCCGAGGCCGCAGCGTGGATCAAGGCGTGCGACTCCACACTTGGCCGCCTCGCCTGGCTGGAAGGGCGAGCGTATGCCGATGACGACGCCGAGCCTTCCCCCAAGGCCGACCTTGCCCGCCGCGCTGCTCTGCGCTGCCACCAGGAAATCCGGCAACGGCTGGCCCAGTTTGACGAGGAGCTGGTGCATCTGCGCCGCGGTTTCTATGCGGCGGAGGTGCGTGCCGCGAGCCTGCTGTTCAATCGCACCTTCGGTGATGACCGGTCGCGGCAACCGGCCAGCCGGATCACCAAACCCCTGTCCATTCTGGTCGTGGTTGAGCCGGCGCCGGGTCCGGTGCCCGTGCCGCAAGTTACGGCCGGCAGACTCATGGAGCCTTACCTGACCCTCAATGACGCGGACCGCTCAGCATTGGAAACAGCCCTGCGTCTGCGCGACCAGGCGACGGCGGCCGTGACCATAGAGGTGGCCGCAGTCGGTCCAAGGGGCATGGCTCATGCCCTGCGCGAAGCGCTGAGCCAGGGAGTTGATCGAGCGCGGCTGGTGCTGACGGATGGAGAGTTTGTCAGCCCAGACAGCGCGGCGAGGGCTCTGGCAGCGGTCTTGGCCGAGGGTAAGGCTTTCGACCTTGTCCTTGGCGGCTGGGGTGAAGCGGGGAGCAGCGAAGGCGCGTGCGCCCGGTTGCTGGCGGCAGGGCTGGGCCTGCCTCACGCCGGCAAGGCTGGACACCTTGTTGTCTGCAAGGACGATGCGGCAGCCGTGGCGGCCGCCTACGACGCCTCCGGCCGGCGCAACTGGGAATGCGCGCTGCCTGTGGCGCTGGCTGTGGAGGCTGGTCTACCGTTGCGTTCATTTTGCATGAACAGCTATCTTGGCGGACTCGCCAGCGCCGTAGAAGTCGAGCGTTGGCCGAAAAACCTCGCCGCACACAAGATTCTCTTTGCCAATCGGACCTCGACGGTTGAGCCCCAAGCGGTGGATGCCCCTTCCGCTTCCCTGACGCCGCAAGAGGCGGCCGAAGTTATGCTTGACCGTCTGGGGATAAGCGGAAACCCAACGGAACCGGTCCAGCCGTTTACCGGCGCCATCGACGAACTGGCACTGCCACCCGATCTGGACGACGGTGTGGTTGCTCTGCTTTCCTCCGATGCGCAAGGGCGGCTGGAGCCATCCGCAATGGCCGTGCTGGCCGCGGTGCGGCTCGTGGCCGGTATCGAATCCGCCGGCGCCTTTGCCCTGGTTTCGGTTGCTGCGGACGAAACCAGTCAGCGGCGCCTGGTCCGGCAAGTTCGCCAGGAATTTACGGGTGCCATTATCCTTGCGGTCTCTGGTGAGGGCGAACGTTCGCCACAAACCGACAGCCGCGTGCTGAGCGATTGCTGGGCGCTGCTTACGTCACAACCGCGGCTCGTGGTCGGCGGGCCATGGGCCGAAGATCTCCTCCTTAGCCTGGCCCGAAAGGGCGACCGAGCCGACCCGGCTGTGCTGCGCGTCCGCAGGCTTGACCTGGAAGAGGACCGCCTGGCCGTGGAGACGGCACGCAATCGCGGGCGCCTGCGCGTGCGGCAGTTCCTTCCTGGGGAGCAGGGCATGACCTGCTGGCTTTGCCTGACAGCAGAGGCGGAGGTGGACACACCGCTGGCGCCTGCGCGGCTTTCTGGCGGGGTGCAACGCTGGAGGCCCCGCCCTGGAGGCGTGTATGGACGTGACGATTTGCAACGCCTGCTTGGCGATCTGAAGCAAGCGACCGGACTGGTGAGTTTGGCCGATGCGGACTTTATCATCGACGTGGGTTTCGGCATCCGCAATCGCGATGGCTACGAAACTGTCATCGAGCCGCTGGAACGCGCCCTGCGCGTGCTGGGAGTGTCCAAGGTTGCTATCGGCGGTTCGCGCAAGGTCACCGATGAATTACACTTGCTGCCGCCCGACCGGCAGATCGGACAATCAGGTGTAAGCGTCAATCCCCAGATCATCCTGGCAATCGGCATCAGCGGTGCGCCGCAGCACCTGAACTACATCTCGCCCCGGGCCGTCATCCTCGCCTTCAATCGCGATCCGCAAGCGCCGATCATCACGCTCAACCAGCGTCAGCCCCGCCCGCGCGTCTACGCCATTGTCGGCGATTTGTTCGAGATGGTCCCCGCTTTCACGACCGCTCTGCAGCAGGCGTCGCCGAGCGAAACTGCTCCTAAATGCGAAGATACTGTGGCGGCGTTTTCTTGAACTTTCCGTCAAAAACTGCACAACGCGGCTGTAAGCGGGCATGCTTTTCGCAAGCGTTCCAAAGCTTAGTGAGTCTCACCCCAACCATTCTGGATGACCGAGCCAAAACGCGCACGCCGGTTTCTAAAAAAACGCATGAACTTGCCTTGTTAATCATCCGGTTTTCTCAATTTTCCTGAGTTCAGCGACGTATAATTGAGTAGACGGAGGAACGAGGAGACATATGACGCTGCTTGGATTTACGGAACAGACGGTGTCTCCACCAGGCCTGGAAGAGAAAGTCCTCGTCGAGCCACAATTGCACTTCGACGAGGCCCTGGCCTGTGGCCGGCGTTTATGGATCCGCGGCAGACTGATTGATCCGGCCATGCGTCAGGTCGTCGCCCGACGGTCGAAATGGAACCGCTGGCGCCGCCAACGCGCATTAGCTGCGCAGCCAAAGACCATCGAACTGGAGACGCGCGTCGGCGGCCAAACGGTTCGCAGCACGGCAACTTTGGACTCAAACAACCGATTTGAATCGGCCATCGAGATCGACCTTCCCACCGCCCGCCGAGGCTGGCGCCTGGCGCGCAATCGGGTTTCCTACCAGGGCCGCACCCTCGAAAAATGCTGTGTCGTGCTGGCGCCGCCCGACGATGCACGTGCGGCCCTCGCCGTGCTCCTTCCTCTTGACTTCACATTCTCCGCCAATGGACCGGAGCGCCTGGCCCGCTCGGAGAGCGCCGCCGCGCTGACTCCCGTCTTGCAGCAACTCCGCCATACGGGCAGCAAGGATGGTCTGTACTATCTTGCCTGTGTTCCGCTTGGTTGCAAGGTCGGCCAATCTGAACTAGCGCTGGCAGCCACCGCCCTTGGCTGGCCGGCCGGTAACTTTGTGTTGCTGCCGGCCGAGAGCGGCAAAATCGAGGAGGCATTGACCCGAGGATTAGCACGGCTGCGCTGGCTCTTGCACGACAGTCTCAAGCTGAATCTCCTGAACATGGAACCGGCGTTCGCGGCCCGGATTGGCGGCATGCGCGATGCCAATTCCGACGGGGCGACGTTGGAGCGAATCGTTAATTATGGGCAAGATGCCAGGAGCCTTCTGTCGGCGGAAGCCGCAGGTATGACAGCACTGCTCAATCCTGTGCGGCCGGCGCGCGCCGGTCTGGTGCCGCGCCTGCCGGTGGTTTTCTGTCACGGCATGCTGGCCTTCAGCACGCTGAAAATGGAGCTGCCGGAAAATTCCAACTGCTTCTGGGCGCTACGCGAGTTTCTCCAGCCACGCGGTTTCCGGGTCTTTTTCCCCCAGGTGTCCCCCACAGGCGGAGTTGCCTTCCGCGCCCGGCAGTTGCGCGATCAGATCGTGCGCCTGACCGACGGCCCGATCAACGTCATCGCACACAGCATGGGCGGCCTGGATGCGCGTTACATGATCACACATCTGGGCATGGCGGAGCGCGTCCGCAGCCTGACAACCATTGCCACGCCGCACCGCGGCACGTCTCTCGTGGATTGGTTTCTGACCAATTATCGGCAGCGCGTCCCGTTGCTGCTGGCGCTGGAGGCGATCGGTTTCAACGTGGATGGCTTCAGCGATTGCCGGCCGGCGGCCTGTCGTGAGTTCAACGCGCGCACACCCGATATGCCCGGCGTTTCTTATTTTTCCTATGGCGGTGAGGTGTCGGTGTCCCGGGTCACCGCGCCGCTGCGTCGCGCCTGGTATCTATTGTCCACATTGGAGGGCCCGAACGACGGCATGGTGTCGTTGGCATCTTCGCGCTGGGGAGAGTACCTGGGAACAGTCCACGCCGACCATTTTGCCCAGACGCCGGATCTAAAATTCATTCATCCTTATGAGGATTTCGATCCGCTGCGCTTTTACTTCCGCATTCTGGAGGACCTGGCGCGCCGCGGGTTCTAGCCGGCGTTACACGCTTTTCTTGCATAATTTTCTTGCCTCAAGCTTAGCGTTGCGATAGACAAAGCATCTCAGCCATGGTTCTGCGCAAGACATCCCGAGGACCAAACCATGCGCGCATGCCTGTTGCGGTCCCCTTTCACTCTGAGCTGCCTTCTGGTTGTCGCCCTCGCGGCCAACGGCGCCGACGACAAGCCCGGCTCACATAAGGCCAGAAGAGATCCCGCCGGGCTGAGCGCTCAGATGGGACAATTCCGCTCGCTTTTTGCTGCCTGGGACCTCAACCAGGACGGCTTTCTTGACAAGACGGAACTGGCCAGGGCATTCCGCGGCGCTAGCGCCAAACCCTATGCTCCTGCCCCCGGCTCGGCTGCTTCGCCAAAGTCGCTCGCCCACAAATATCCCGATCATGAGTTCCTGATCCAGCTCGACCAGAACAACGACGGCAAAATCAGCCGGGCGGAATTCATGGATTGGGCGCGCAGCTACCTGGAAGCACTAAAAAAATCCGCTGCCCGCGAAAGCCGCCTTGGCCAGAAGGAGAAGCAACTCAAGGAAGGCAATCTAAGTGCAGACGAGAAGAAGAGAATCTCGGAAGAAATCAAATCCGAACGGAAGGCCCTCGCAGAACAGAAGAAAGAACTAAAGCATTTGGAAACTATCGAAAAGCATTTGCAACGCCTGAAGTGATCCCAAAAAGGAGAAATGCCATGCCGTCCAGGCCGGAAACGCGTATCCAGGAACTGCATCTGACTCTGCCCGCACCGCCCAAGCCGGTTGCCAAGTACAAAACCGCTGTGCTGGCGGGCAACATGCTCTATGTATCCGGTCACGGGCCTCTCAAACCGGACGGCAAAATGGTCCTCGGCCGTGTCGGCGCCGACCTCTCGCTGGAGCAAGGCAAGGAAGCAGCTCGCGTCGTCGGAATCGCCATCCTGAGCACGGTCAGAAATACGCTTGGCTCCCTCGACAAGGTGAAACGCCTGATCAAGACCCTCGGGATGGTCAATTGCACGGCCGATTTCAAGGATCATCCGGCCGTGATTAACGGCTTCTCCGATCTCATGGCGGAAGTATTCGGTGACGATGCCGGCGTAGGCGCGCGCAGCGCCGTCGGCATGGGCTCGCTGCCGAGTAACATCGCTGTGGAGATCGAATGTATCTTTGAAGTGGCCTAGTCTCAAACGGTGAGAAGGTCGCCGTCCACTTCCTCTGCCAGCGCCCTGAGTCCGCCGTAGCGCCAGAGGAGTCCCGCGGCGCCAACGAAATCGGCAAAGCGCGCCTGTTCCGGGCTGCGGCGCTGACTTACCAGGAAGACCTTCAAACCGGGCTGCTCGCGCGTCATTTTGTCGCACGTGAGCCAGCCGGTTTCATCGGGCAAGTCGGTGTCGAGAATGACCATCTGGGGATCAAGCCGCCAGGCCAGCCGGCGCGCTTCGCAAGCCGTGGAGGCGGTGTACACTTTCCAGCCTAGCTGTCGAAAACAACGGCTCGTTTGCTGGGCGAACACGGGGTCCCGGTGCGCCAGGATCAGATGCTCAAAGCGTTGGCTGTCAGGACTTTGCGTAAACACTGGCGTCTCCTCTCCAGCCGTTCCAGCTGAATTCCTGCCGATTTCCCGTTACTGAACATCTTTACGACGGCTATCCTCATCAAATAGTTCGCGTTTTATCGGGAGATCTTGCCGAATTCGCGTTTCGCCCGGCTTTCCCTACCCATAGACGCAATGCCCCTCTGAAGTTGCGCAAAAATCGGCCGCGGCGGTTAGAGCGACCCCAGGGGGCGGTCAAGGACAAGATACAAGATGACTTTCTGCTGGAGAAAATGCCAAATCTCGCTAAACTTTCTCCAAGCCCCGCGTCTGCCAACCACGGCCTTTGAAAGAGGTCAGCCTTGCCTACACGAACTGCTAGACACCGAGGAGTCAAACCGGCGATGGCCAAGAAAGCACCTCCTGCCAAAAGGACGAGCAGAGCCGGCCCTTCTCACGCCGCGCCTGCCAATCCGATCAAGCAAGCGCTGGAGGCCGGCGCGGGAATTTTGCGCCTGGCCCCCACCTGGGTGCCGCGCTCCTTCTTGATGCCCGGGCGGCGCATCAAGTTGGCGCCGGCGGATATCTATGCCCTGGGGGCGCAGCGCGGCGGCATCGACGAGCGCTGGTTCTCATCGACGACGCCGGCCGCCAATGAAGGCGCGCCAGCCGACGAGGGGCTCAGCTATGTGGTGCATGAGGCTAAGCGCGCGTTTACGTTGAAGGATGCCGTAGCCCAGGAAGGAGCACGGCTGGTCGGCCGCGGCATCTGGGAGCGCTACAAGCGCTGGCCGGTATATAGCAAGTTCTTCGATAACCTCGGGCCGATCCCGCACCACATGCATCAGAACAACGCCCAGGCAGCCCTGGTCGGCCAGCAAGGCAAGCCGGAGTCGTACTATTTCCCACCGCAGTTGAACGCCGTCGGCAATCATTTCCCGTATACGTTCTTCGGCCTGGAGCCCGGCACAACCAAGTCCGATATTCGCCGCTGCCTGGAACGCTGGAAAGAGGGAGACAACGGCATTCTGAATTTCAGCAAGGCCTATCGCCTGCAGCCGGGGACCGGTTGGCTGGTGCCGCCCTGCATCCTGCACGCGCCTGGTTCGTTGGTGACCTACGAGCCACAATGGGGTTCTGATGTCTTCGGCATGTATCAGTCCATGGTCGAAGGCCGGCCTGTCCCCTGGGAATTGCTGGTCAAGGACGTTCCCAAGGACAAGGCGTACGATTTTGATTACCTCGTCGATCAGCTGGATTGGCCGGGCAACGTCGATCCGAGTTTTCGGGATCACCACTATCTGGAACCGATTGCCATCGGCGATGGCGATAAAGAAGCCTATGTGGACCGCTGGGTGGTCTACGGCAAAATCGACGGCCGGGAGCTGTTTAGCGCCAAGGAGCTCACCGTGAATCCCGGCGTCCGGGCCACGATCAAGGATAATGGCGCTTACGGCTTGATTGCCGTGCAAGGCTCGGGGAGAATTGGCAAATTGACGCTGCAGACCCCGGCCATGATCCGCTACGGCGAGTTGACCGAAGACGAGGTTTTTGTCAGCGACGAGGCGGCCAAACAGGGCGTCGTCTTTGAGAACACCGGCAAGGAGCCGCTCGTCACCTTGCGCTACTTCGGGCCGGACGTGAACCCGAACGCTCCGAATGTCGGGGATTACAAGAAGAACGGAGCACGCACGCGCTAATACCTCGCTCCCAGGCTCCGCCTCGGCAGAGCCTCGCGGGCACCCGGCTCCCAGGCAGAGCCCGGGAGCCAGATAGGCAGCATGTTAGTCATTCACGGAACATCGCTGTACGGCAAGGTGGACCAGGTCAAAGGCCTGTTCCACGTGGCCACGCTCTTCTTTCACATTAACTGGGTTCCGGTTATTCCCCGGAAGAGTTACCTGATCTTCGAGGGCAAGGCCGCGAAACGCGCCCCGCAAGGCGTGCCAATCGGGTTAAGCGGCAAGTCGATCCTATTCGCCTGGGGGCGGTTTCTGCTGTTGATCGGTGGCTGTTTGGCTCTACCGTTCGGCTGCATGGTCGGGGCACTGGAGGCCCGCGGAACGGAGGCCACCACGCTGGCCTTGATTGCGGCGGCCGTGCTGATTGTCTCCATCGCTTGCCTTGTCCTTAGCTATCGCTTCTGCCATGCCGGGCCGGAAAGGGCTCTGGAGCTGGCGCGCCTGGCCGGCATCGAACCGGCGCGCCTGGCGGAATTCTTCGCCGAACGCATGACGCCCGAAGAGGAAGATCGCCTTCGTAATCTTGTTGCGGAGCAAATGGACTCCACGTCAAATCCTCCTTGAGGTGGCCAAGATGAAAAAGAAACTCTCCATCGGCAGCTGGGCCTACATTTTCAATCAGGAAACCCCCACCAACGACTTCCACCAGGTCGTGCACAAACTCGGCGACCTCGGCTATGAGGGAGTGGAGCTAGGCGGCTTCAATCCCCACCCGGGACCGGATACCTACGACCGGGCCAAACGGCAAAAGCTGCGGCGGGACGTTGCCGAACACGGCCTGCAATTCTCCGGCCTGGCCGCCGACCTCTGGTCGCAGAAGCTCGTCAGCGTGGAAGACCAGGGCCCGTATATTGCCGCCTTCGCGAAGAACGTCTTCTTCGCCGAGGATCTCGGCATCGACACCATTCGCGTGGACACGGTCGAGCCGATCACCGCCATGAAGGAAAAGAAGCTCGATCCCAAGCTCGTCTTCGACCGCGTCGTGCGTGCGTTCGATCTCTGTGCCAAGCTGGCAGCCGACCGGGGCATCAAGATCTGCTGGGAGTTCGAGCCCGGCTTCCCGCTCAACAAACCGTCGGAGATCCTGGCTCTCGTGGATGCCGTGCGCGCCAAGGGCAACTCCAACTTCGGCGTGCTTTTCGACACCTGCCATGCTCACATGTGTGCCGCCGTCGGCGCCAACCAGATCGGCGAGAAGGAGACCTTGCCGGGTGGAGAGCTGGAACTCCTGCAAAAGGTCAAGGGCAAGATCACGCACCTCCACCTGATTGACTCCGACGGCACCCTCAACGAGCACAACACCAGCACCCATAACCCCTTCGGCACCGGCAAGCTGAATTTCGACAAGCTCATTCCTGAGTTGATGAAGGCCGGCGTACCCAACGACTGGTGGTGCGTCGATCTCTGCTTCTGGCCGAACGCATGGGATGTGACCGCCGATAGCAAACGGTTCCTGGACAAGCTGCGGCAAAAATACGCGGCATAACTTACGACAGACGCATGGCGCACAAGAGTAAATAGCATGCGAGCGCAGTCGGTGCTGAGCGGCCTTTTGTTGGTTTGTTTGTGTCCTCTGTACCTCCGTGCGGATGACTCCCTGGAATCCCGGCTGACTGGCCTCGCGAAGCAGCACAAAGGCCGCGTGGCTATTGCCGTTAAACACCTTTCCAGCGGCGAAAGTTTTTACCTGAAGGCGGACGAGCCGATGCCGACCGCCAGTCTCATCAAGCTACCGGTAATGATCGAGGTCTACCAGCAGGTGGCGGAAGGAAAGCTGAAGCTCTCAGATCAGATTACATTACGGAAGGAAGATGAAGTCCCCGGCAGCGGAGTGCTCACCGATCTCTTTTCTCCCGGGCTGACCTTTTCGGTGCGCGATGCCGTGCGTCTGATGATCGATGTGTCCGACAACACGGCCACCAACCTGGTGCTGGACAAGATCGGCATCGGCGCAACGGCCAGGCGCATGGAGGAGTGGGGTTTTCCGAATACCAAGATCCACTCCAAGAGTTTTCGCCGCGACACTTCCGTTTTTCCTGAAAGAAGCAAACAATTCGGCCTGGGTTCCACCACGGCGCGGGAAATGGTAGGCATCCTGGAAAAGCTCCACCTGGGCAAGTGCGTCGGCCCGGATGCCTGCAAGGAAATGATCACCATCCTCAAGCGCTGCGATGATCGTGACAAATTCCCACGCCTTCTGCCGGCGGGTGTGCAGGTAGCACACAAGACCGGCTGGGTAAGCGATGTCTCCACCGATGCCGGCATTCTCTACTGGGCCAAGGGTCCGGTAGCCTTGTGCGTGCTTACTTCGAGTAACGAAGACAAACGCTGGTCCGTGGACAACGCCGCCCACCTCCTTTGT
>DASZFN010000206.1:0-2640 GCA_035939715.1 Gemmataceae bacterium
ATCGTAGCCCATGATCGTGACCAGAGCCTCCGGCCACAACTGCGCCTTGGGATCTTTTCGTCGAGCGTCCGTCAGTTGTTGCGTGACCTGGGCGACTCCGCCGGGCTGCTCGATTTGATTTACGATCTGCGCGAATGGCAACTCCGTGGCGCCAGTTTTGTCCACCGGCGCCTGACCCGGAGTCTTGATCAGCGTGGTCACAAACCAATCCACGATGATGCCGGGCAGTTCCGGATGAACTCTGAACATATCGGTTCCGTGGCTTCCGGTGGCGGGAACTCCATGCACGTCTTCAAACCCAAGCCAGGGCGGCCTGTCCCCAGCGTAGCGTATGAACTTCTTGTCTGGGCTGGAGGAGAAGATGTAGAGCAATTCCATCGCCTCTTGCGTGGGAGGATATTCGTCGTCATCAGCCAGCACGAAGAGTCCCGGCAGTTGCGGCGTCTGCCGCAGGAATTGCAGGCCGTCCAGGAGGGTCTCTCCGGAAAGTAATGCCAGCGATTTCACCTGTGCAGAATGTCGGCGCGCCGTCTGGACAGCACTATCGACGCCAAAGGCCCCGGCTCCGCCCAGGCCGATGACATCTCCCATGACACCTGGCTGCGAAACCAAATATTGAAACGCTGTGTCAATGTCGCCAGGCCTCCGCTCGCGGGCCTGTGCTCTCTCCTCGGGCGTCAACTGGTCCGGAGGAGTGCCGCCGCTCTCACCAAATCCTCGCATGTCGAGGGTAAGCGTGTTAATTCCAGCCGCCGCCAACTGCCCCGCCAGATCGTCCCAGGCCTTGCGCTGCCGGTTGATCTGATGCAGCAGCAACAGACCGGGACCAGGCTTTGGCGCGGCAAAGTAACTGGCCTTCAGGAGGGTGCCATCCAGCGCCTTCAGGTCAACCACACGGCTCGGAGCTTGCTCGGACGGTTGGCTCAGGCTGGGAAGAGTGGCTCCGACGACCGCAAGCAGAGTGACCGCAACCAGCGCAAACGCAAGCCGTTTCATCGTGTGTTTCTCCTTGATCGATTCGCTGCCATCCGAAAACGAGCTTGTGCTTAATGCGACGCAAAATCATTTCTGACCACTTGGCCGCCCTTCATCACGAATCGAACTCGCTCCAGCTCGGTAATATCGACGATGGGATCTCCCGCAACCGCCACGAGGTCGGCGAATTTTCCGGCCTCAACCTCGCCCACCCGGTCCTCCCATCCCAGCATTTCTGCTGCATTCGTCGTGACCGCTCGGAGTATGTCGAGCGGCGGCATTCCCGCGTCACGCAAATTAGCAAATATCGTCGCGCTGGCCTGGCCGCGCGTTTTTCCGGGATAAAACCAGCACATATCCGATCCGGCAGCAAACTTCACGCCCGACTTCAATACCCGCTGAGTGAAAGGGACCACCTTTTGCCGCCTTCGGTCATCGGAGGCGGCCAGCTCAGATTTCATCGCAGCCGACATCACTATCGTCGGCCCGGCAATCTTGGTAAAAAAACCGCCCCAAAAAGTCGGCGTTATGTCGATGAAGATTCCCTTGTCGCGCATGGCCTTCAATTGCTCGTCGGTTACATCGTTGCCGTGCTCGATGGAGTCTGCGCCCCCATCAATTGCTGTCTGAATGCTGCCTGTGCTGATAGCGTGGACGGCGACCTTCAGGTGCTGACGGTGTGCTTCCTCAACCACCGCCTTCAATTCCGGCGTCGAGATGTCGTCGCCGACTGTGACCTTGATAAGATCAACGTTGTAGAAGACGTTCTGCCGTACTGCCTGTCGTGCTCGGTCGGGGCTGTCGATCGGCAGGAATTCCTGTTGCATGATCGCGTCGGCGACTGCGGGATTGAGGCCTTGGATGTATGAACCCAGCGCCATGAGCTTCCGCCCGGCGGCCAGAATTCTCGGACCGGGGACATTGCCTGCATTGATGGCGTCCCGCAGGACAACATCGCCATCAATGCCAGAGTGCCCAAGATTGCGCGCCGTCGTGAAGCCGCTCTCCAAGTCTTCGCGTGCCCGCGCTGCACCCCGCAATACGCGTTCGCTGGGCGACTCGACGATTGCCAGCAAAAGCCCCGGAGCAAAGTCCCCGTTTAAATGGCGTGCGCTCTCGGCTTCCGGCGGCACAATTACGTCGAGAAGCAGGTGGGTGTGGCTGTCAATCAGGCCAGGCAAAAGAGTCGCGTCGCCCAGATCGATGGTCTTCACGCCGGCTGGGGCATTCGCTTGCACTCGCGAAGGCGGGCCGACCTCCTTGATCTTGCCGTCTTCAATCAGCACCGCTGCAGGGGAAAGCACATTTCCGGTTCGGGGGTCGAGCAGCCGGCCGGCTTTTAGCAGAGTTACCGCAGTCGAAGACTGTGCAGCGGCTTGCGCGATTGAAAACAGAGCCAGAAATAGCGACGTGAACAGTCTGCGCATACGATTCGGTTCTCCGTTACCACTCCACCGCATGACGTTTAGTGGCTGATGTTGCTCGCACGGCGAGGTCTTCTCGGCCCCGTTGCCCGCTAAGACTCGGTTAGACGTAAGCGATGCTCTGGTGGTTTGAGCAAAATTTCAGATCATCGCCTGTATTTAAGATGTGAGCCGTGCTCCACCGGATAAGTCTTCCGGCAAGGGGTTCGCCGCCGCCGAAGCGCGCGCTGTCCAAACTCAG
>DASZFN010000207.1:0-2574 GCA_035939715.1 Gemmataceae bacterium
AGAAGATCCGGCAAGGAGCGTTGTTGATCAGTTGCTTGACATCGAAACTGCGCTCCTCCGGCGGCGTGTTATCTGCCGGCTTGCTGATAATGAGCAGGTCGTACTTGTCTTCGCGTACCAAACGGATAATCTCGTTCGTCAAGTCTCCATCTTGCGAGCGATGCATGGCCACCTCCCGGCCGAGTTGCTCCGCTTGATGCAGATCCGGCGATAATGTGCCCGCGCCGTTCGAGTTAGACTTGACGATCGGCACGACGCCCAGCACCACCTTGGGATCGAGCATGGTCAATACGTCCTGGAACAGGTCGCTGCTCTCGGGCGTGTTATCGTGCACCAGCAGGACGCGATCCACGCCGACGCCCGCTTCGCGCAACTGGCGCACGGATCGTGCCTTGCGTTCACCAATCTTGGGGATGCGGCTGCCGCCCGCGACATCAAACTGCACGTCGCGTTCCCGGCCGAGAATGCGAATCGTCAAAGGCGCCGGCTGCCCGTCGAAGAGATTGAGCCAGTAGAACGCCATTTGCTCCAGTTGTTCGTCGGCGTTGTAGACGTTCGAGGCGCCGACAACCAGCTCTTGCGCATGAAGGTCCTTGGCGGTACGGACGATGGCGTAGAGCGGATTATTGGTCGGCACAATAAGCGGCTTGACCTGCTTGCCGGCTTTCTCCGCGCGCTCCACCACAGCCGTCATGAGCTGCTGGTCGTAGCTGTCGAGATCCGGCTCCCCCACCTTGGAATCGCCCGGCGGGCTGACCTTGGCCGTCATGACCACCACATTCGTCGTTTCCGGGTCGGTCTCCTTCAGGGTCTTTTCGAGCATGAACAGGTTTTGCCGGGACCGGATGGCGACCAGCTTGCGAAATTGCCTGGTCAAGCCGAGGTTGGCCGGCGATATCTCGTTGGTTGTCTCCTGGTTGAACTGGTCAAGGTGTTCATGATGCTTGCCTCGGAGCCGTCTCTCATGGAGGCGCTCGGAAATCACAAAAATGGTAAGGAAGGCGATGGTAAAGCCGATGCCGCCGACCGTGGCCACCTCCTTGGTGAACAGGTTCAGGAGGGCAGTGACGAGAAGCACCAGAAAAATCAGCCCCAGGCCGATGGGCAGCTCGACGTTTCCCCAACGGATGTTGAAGGGGACCTTGAACTCACGCGGGGAACGATCCTTGAAACGCAGCACCACCATGGCCAGGGCTTTGAAAACGAAACTCCAGACGACGCCGAACGCATAGGCCTCGCCCAGCAGAATCATGTCGCCGCGGCTGAGCAGGATCGTGGCGAGCTGCAGGATCACGATGAGCCAGAGCACGCGATTGGTCGTGCCGTAGCGCGGATGGGGCCGGAGGAACCAATCGGGCAACACGCCGTCTTCAGCGACGCGGTTGAGCACGCCATTGGAGCCGATTATTGCCGTATTCACCGCCCCCGCCAGGATTAGAAAGCCGACCACCACGACGAACGCTTCCAAAAACCACTTGACCGAAGCCGGCCCAAGCACGTGGCGGGCCAGGCCGCCGATGAGGTTTTCCGAGAAGAGCTTCATGCGCACCTCATCGGGAATGAGTGCGACCGCAAGGAAGCTGATGGTTGCGGTGAGCACCACGCTGTACACGAACACGATGAAGGCGGCTTTCTTGAAGTTCGGCAGCTTGGGCGACTCGACTTCGCGATAGACCTGGGCCAGCGTTTCCTCGCCGCTCATGGCCAGAATGGAATGCCCGAAGGCAATCAGCAGACCGAGAATGCCGATGAAGCCTAACCATTTGGGTGGATGGCGCAGCTCTTCGACCGTGCCGCGCGGCAAAATCCGGCCGAGAAAACCAAGCGGGTCGTCCTGCGCTTCGATGCCGACCTTTTCCAGACTTTCGCTCATCTTGGGCACTGGCCTGTTATTGACATCGCGCTCGGCGATGAGCCGACCGGTCTGCGGGTCCTTGATCCAGACTTCGCGCGGGTTACCGGTGTCCGGGTCCTTCTCCTCGCGCGTCGCCAGCTTCACCTTGGGTGCGAGATCCGGTTGCCAGGGGATGCGGTTAACAGGCCCATTCACGGCCAGCGTGATGCCGCACCAGGTCAGCATGACGACCGCCATGACGGTGGTGGCGACCATGATCTTGAGCGCCTTGTCGCTGGATTCGTGGATGCCGAGCAGGTTCTGGCGGAAGAAATACAACGTGATGGCGCAGGCGATGAACACCGAGCCCCAGCGGACGATCAGGTCCGAGGATACGCTGTCGGCAAAGCCCAGAGCCACATAAGCCGGCGGAAAGTTGATTTCAAGGAAGCGAGCGAAAAGGCCCATGACGTAGCGGCCGGCCGACACGCCGCTGGTCGGCCCGGTGAGGATGTAATCGAACATCAGAGCCGAGACGGAGAGCTTGGCCAGGAAACCGCCCATGGCTTCCTTGACCACGCGATAGACGCCGCCGCGTACAAACAGCGAGCAGCTTTCGATGTACACGGAGCGCACAGCGTAGCTGAAAAGCATCACGGCCAGGATGAACCACGGCGCCGCGGGCCCGATGGCGTTTTCGACGATGCCGCCGATGTAGTAGGCCGTGCTGGCCAGGTCGC
>DASZFN010000208.1:0-7983 GCA_035939715.1 Gemmataceae bacterium
AGGGGCAGATGACGCACCGGAAGGGACATGGTCGAGTAATCCTTCGTCCTTCGTCCTTAGTCCTTAGTCCTTAGTCCTTAGCCAACGCACAACAACCGACTCTTGCTAAGGACTGCCGACCGCAGACTACTAACCATTCTACATGGCTGTGCGCGGTCTTGCATACCAACCCGAAGCGCCAGCGCTAGCAGGACTCAGTCGTCTCCAATGCAAGATGAACGCTGCGATGCAGCGAAGCGTCAGACCAAGAATCCGCTCTTTCAACCAGACCGGCTTCAAGAACCTCTTGATTCCGGGCAACGCTTCATGCATCATCATGTCCGAGACTCCTTCTCGGTCGCGTTTCGGGCCGGTGTTGGGAAGATGTACCATGCGACCGCCAAGCGGCGTCACTGGCAATCTGTTGACCTCGGATACGGGCGGGGCAGCAACAACCATCGCCGCTCCGTTCGGCGATGCGCTCGTAGAGGCTGCTTTGCAGAATCCCAGGATCGTCGGCCTGACCGCGGATCTGGGCAAGTACACGGACCTGCACGTCTTCGCCGAGCGCTTCCCCGAACGCTTTTTCCAGATCGGCATGGCCGAGCAAAACCTGATCGGCGTGGCGGCGGGTCTAGCGCGGACCGGGTTCATTCCGTTTGCCACAACCTACTGCGTCTTCGCCACCCGGCGCGCCTACGACTTCATCGCCATTGGCTGTGCCCTGGGAAAGGCCAACGTGAAGATCATTGCCGGGCTTCCCGGGCTGACGACGGGATACGGCGGCACTCACCAGGGGATCGAAGACCTGGCCTTGATGCGCTCGGTGCCCAACCTCGTGGTTCTCGATCCGTGCGACGCCACGGAAATCTCTCAGGCGGTCCAGGCTATCGCCGCCTACCACGGGCCGGTTTACATGCGTTTGCTGCGCGGACAGGTGCCCGTGGTCTTGGATCCTAACCTTTATCAATTTGAGATCGGCAAAGCTCGGTTGCTGCAGGACGGCACGGACGTGGCCATTATCAGTACCGGCCTGATGACTGCACGAGCCATAGAAGCGCACGCGCTGCTGGCCAAGGAGAATGTACACGCAGCGATCCTTCATGTGAGTACTCTAAAGCCATTCGATCGAGAGGCGGTGCTGGGGCTGGTAGGCCGGGTGAACCGGATTGTGACCGCAGAGAATCATATGGTCACAGGCGGCCTCGCCAGCGCCGTTGCCGATGCCGTGACGGATGCCGGATTGAGCATTCGCCTCAAGCGCATCGGCATTCCGGATTGCTTCTGCGACAGCGGCTCAATCCCGTATCTGGTGAAGCGCTATCAGATGGACACGGACAGTATAGCGGCGGCGGCGCGCGCGCTTGTTCAATAACGCTTTCCTTGCACGTGTGGGCAATGAAGATCACCAGGCTCGAAACCTTTCTCACGAACGCTGGGCTCAGGAACTACCTGTTCGTGCGCCTGACAACCGACACAGGTCTTACCGGCCTTGGCGAAGCATCGCTCGAATGGCAAGAAAAGACCGTGCAGACGCTTATCCGCGAATGGGTCGAAGATCGGATCCTGGGCGTCGACCCCCTGGACCATGAAGCCGTAATCGGCGGCATGATACGCGACCAGTACCAGGGCGGCGCTACCATCATGACCGCGATCAGCGGCGTCGAAATCGCCCTTTGGGACATCCTGGGCAAGGAGGCTGCCGAACCCGTGTACAAGCTACTGGGCGGCCGCTGCCGGGATCGGCTGCCGGCTTACGCCAACGGCTGGTATGGCGGCGCCAGGACGGGCAAGGAATACGCTGCCAGGGCGCGCGAAGTCGTCTCCCGCGGCTACCGGGCGATGAAGTTCGACCCGTTCGGCACGGCGTGGAAGGAAATGACCCAGGCGGAGCAAACGGCAGCGGAGAGCATCGTCGCTGCTGTTCGCGAGGCGGTTGGCGATGAAATTGATCTGATGATCGAAGTTCACGGCCGCCTATCGACCAGTTGTGCGATTGCGATGGGCCAACGCCTCGCGAAGTATCGGCCGGCCTGGTACGAGGAGCCGGTGACGCCGCACAGCCTTGATCTTCTCAAGGAAGTAAAGGACGCCCTTCCTTTTCCGATTGCCGCAGGCGAAAGATTGTACATGCTGGAAGAATTCGAGCGGCTCATTGGGCTGGGAGCGGCCGACGTGGTCCAGATGGACCCGGCCCATTGCGGCGGTTTGCAAATTGGCAAAAAGATTGCCACCCTGGCTAAAGTGCAGGATCTAAAAGTTTCCCCCCATTGCTCCATCGGGCCGGTCGCACTTTGCGCGGCGCTGCATTTCGATTGGTCCACACCGAATGTCATCATCCAGGAAAACTTCGCCGAATATGACGTGCCCTGGCGCAATGAGCTGGTGTTTGGCTGGAACCCGATAAAGCGTGGTGAGTTCTGCCTAGCGGAAAAACCCGGGCTGGGAATCGAGCTGAATGTGGCCGTATGCGCTGCTCATCCCTACCGCAAGAACAGCTTTCCTTCTCTTTGGGACAAACGCTGGCTGAAGGACTTCACGCAGAGCTGACTATTTGCGGAAAACGGTGAACCCGTCTTCAGGCCGATACGAGGTCTGGCAATCGTGGACTCCGTGAGCTTCCAGGCAATCAAGAAGCTCTTCGGCCTGAATCTTGCTCAGCCCGGAGGCTCGCGTAAAGCCGGCCTGGCATGGGCGGCTTTGGACCGTCGCAGACCTGCTGCGCTTCACCGTGGTGAAATGCAGCCAGTGGCTGAACAATTGGGCAGCCACGCCCACAGCATTGATCAATTTTGCAGACATCCAATTCCCCTCTGTTCCGCAGGAGGACGGAAATGTGCCAAAATCAAGCCGGCATGAGATAATGCAAATCGCATTCCAAGGCCGGTTCACGAAATACCTAAGAAGTGCCAACGGGTCCAGGCCAGATCCAAGAAGAACAGGATCTCAGCTCATGCTTGCCTTCTGGGCATCGGCCAGGAACTCGTTGGAACCGAGGATAATCTCGGTGACGGTTGCCTGGG
Organism: Gemmataceae bacterium; assembly: GCA_035939715.1. Classification (GTDB taxonomy): domain Bacteria; phylum Planctomycetota; class Planctomycetia; order Gemmatales; family Gemmataceae; genus DASZFN01. The sequence continues at coordinate 3,003 of DASZFN010000208.1, forward strand.
TCATCTGGCCGCCTGCCATGGCCGAGAGCCATGACTGGACGCCTGCGGCATCGGGCACCCGATTGAGGAAGGCGTGGTAATCGCACTGCAGGCTTTGGCTGTCTGCCTCTGCGGAGGTCAAGAAGAGGCGGGCAATGGCGGCCCGCGTGGCCCCGCTCTGGAGCTGTTGCACGAAGCCGGCTATTTCCGCGCTCGTGGCACTGCGGCCAAGGACGTCCGCGTACAGCCCTGCGACATAGGAATTATTATCCGGATGCGCCGCTTGATACTCGCCCGACGCGAACAAACTCGCCTCCACATCCTCTTCGCTGGCGCCCGCCATCATGGCATTTATCCAGTGCATGCGGCCGGCGGCGTCCGCCGTGCGATGCAGGATGTTGGCGTAGAAATTATCCACTGCCATGCCGCGGTGCTCAGGCGAATTCCAGATGGACTGCACGATCTGCGCCGAGGGCAAGCCGTTGTGCAATTGCACCACCCAGTTCATCAGCCCCTGCGCATCGGCGGGCCGGCCCAGGATGGCGCGATACAGGCCGTCCACATACGTGGCCTCGAACTTCAGGACCGGATCGGTCGTGGCCGACGTCGTGGTGGACAGGAATTGGAGCTTGCTCAGCACCGCGACGTCCGGATGCCCCCAGCTGAAATTCATGCACGCGGATGAACCGCCCTGGATGACGGCGGTGGGAACGAGCTCGCCGAAGTTGTAATTGATGCCGGCCACGGCGGGGGCCAGATTGATGCTGGTGAACTTGTCGAAGCCCGCCGTGCCTCCCGCCGAACCGAGGCTGTTCTTGCCCTGGTCGAAGCCCGAGGGCTGGGTTTCCGCCACGCTGTAGGTGCCGGGCCGCAGGCCCTGGAAGGAGTACGAGCCGTTGGCGGCCGTGACCTGGGTCTGGCTGATCGAATTCCCCCGATCATCCGTGCCGGTGAGGGTAATCGTCGTGTTCGGAATCGGCGGCTCGCCGGGGTCCTTGACGCCGTTGTTATTGCTGTCCACATAAACGAAGCCGGCGAGGCTGCCGCCCAGAATCTCGCCAAAATTGTAGTTGACGCCGGCGGCGCCCTGCGGCACCACAATCGCCAGGAACTGGTCGTTGTTCAAGCCGCCGCCCAACGAACCGACGCTGTTCCTTCCTTGCAAGTAATTGCTCGGCTGCGTCTCCGCAATCGCGTAGGTGCCGGGCCGCAAGTTGGTGAATTGATAGCTGCCGTCAGCAGCGCTGACGGTCGTCAGGTTCACGGGACCGAGATCGTTAGTCCCGGTCAGGGTTATCTGCGTGTTGGGGATCCCTGGGTCTGCGGCATCCCGGACGCCGTTGTTGTTTTGATCGTAGTAAACGAAGCCGGCGACGCTTGCCGGATGAAGCTCCGCGAAGTCATTGTTCGTGCTGTGGTTGTTGTTGTTGCTGTCGAGTGTGACCGTGATGGTATCGCTGCCGACGCTGCCCGGGATGGGCACGCCGTTACTCGACTCCAGGCCTTCCAGGATATTGGGCGGCTGGCTCACCTGGACGATGGTGTAAGTGCCCGGTCTCAGCGCGTTGCTGGGAATGTAATGGTAGACAACCGAAAGTTGCGCCGAGGCATTGGAGTTGATCTGCGTGATCAAGTTGCCGTTGCCGCTGGCCGACGAGGTGGCGTGGGCCGTTTCGATGAACGATATAGAGCCGGTGCCGATGTAAGCGCTGAGGCTGCTCGCGTTCGTCACGCTGGCGGAGTTGGAACCGTTGGCCGATTGCAAACCGAAGTCGTGGCCGCTCGTGCCTGCAAAGTCGATGACTCCATCAAAGGCGCTGGCGTTGAACGATTTGCTGGTCGAACTGTTCGTTACCAAGGCTGAGAATCCTAGCCCGGTCAGCGTCAGCGTGCCAGAGTCGGTGGCCGTGATTGTGGACAAGGCGCTGTCGAGGCTCTCCACCTTGATCTGGCTGGCAAAGATGCCTGCGTTGATGATGTCCACGGAGAGCAGCGTGCCCAGGGAGGGATCGAACTGCGGCACGCTCAGGATATTGCTCCAGTCCGTGGCCGTGCTGGGGATGCTGGCGGTCCTGGTCAGCGTTACGGGTGCGGTGCTGATGTTGCTGTCGGTGGTGAACTGGTAGTAGCCGTTGCTGTCGGTCGCCGCCGTGCCGATGACAGTGCCCGAGGTATTGCGCAGCTGAATGGTGCTGTTGGCGATGGGGGCTTCACCAAGGTCGAAGATGCCGTTGTTGTTGGCGTCAAAAAAGGCGTAGCCGCTGATGATGCACGGCACGGTGCGGCTTTCAAGCATCTCCAGCGCAAGGAAAGTGGACCGGCTGCGTTTGCCGCGTTTGTTGTGGGTTGATTGTCGCTTCGCGGAACGGAAGAAAGACAAGAAGTTCATGCTGAGGCACTCCAGAAGGCGACTTGATCGACCGCACGAACGCTCGGCGCCGTTGCCGGGACCGAACCACGGTCGCAGAACCTGTCCGTTTGCAGGGCGCCAAACGGTGGACAAGCGCCGAGAGGAAGAAGTGCTTCGACGCCAAGCGAGAGATTCCGAAAGAATTCCCCCACGCGCTCCAAGGAGGCAGCGGGGAGCGCGCACCCCATTTCTAATTCTTTCGGCTAGAAGCGATCAAAACATGAGAAAAGGTGGGATCGGAAAGATTTGCCAGGTCTTCGTGTCCCTTTTTTCGACGGGCTGTTAGAATACAAACTACTTTTGTGCTTTCTTGGGAACTTGCACATGACTGAAGCGCTTACCTTGCCCCCCCCAGAGATAAGCACGCCGCCAGCGGCAACCACCAAGTGGGAGCGAGAATATCAGGCGTTTATCCGCCTTCTTCCCACGTTATTGCAGACCTATCGTGGAAAGTTTGTCGCGATCCATGGCGAACAGGTCGTTGACAGCGGCGACGATCCCATTGCGCTCATCAAACGCGTCCACGCACGCTACGGCTACGTGCCGATCCACGTTGATCAGGTAACCGATCAACCGCCCGCGCCAATTCGTATCCCGCTGCTGTAGAAATTGGCACGTCGTGAGAGCCGCGGCACAGCCTCACTTGGTCTGTGCATCCAGGACATATTCATTGGATGCGAGGATCGAAGCGACGACGGAAGCGTCACTGCCGCCCGCCTGGAGTTTGCTCATGAACAGATCGCTCTCCATTTTGCTGGGCGCCCGCTGCAGGTAGAGGTTGAACAGGGAGGTGATGTGGTACTGCTGATACTGCGCGGTGGCGAGGAAGTCCGCCACGACCTGGGCGCGCGTCTCACCCGTGTTGAGTTTGTTGAGCCAGATATCGACTTCGGTCTGGCTGGCGCCCCGGCCAAGCAGGTCCTGGTAAAGGCCGCGGACGAACTGCGTGTTGTTATTCAGATGCAGGGCATAGAACTCCGGCGAAGAAGCAAGCTGGACGATGATGTCATTGGCGTGCCCGGTCGATTGCAGCAGGCTAAGGAAAGTATGCAATCCGCCCGCGTCGGCCTGGCGGCCTAACAGCAGCGTGTAGAGTCCTGCAATGATCCGGCTCTGCGCTTCCGGCGTGGACAGGAAGCCCATAGCCAGCCCCGTGCGGTCCGCGCCATGATTCAGTTGGGCCAGCAGGTTGCCCAGTTCTTGCGGGTTATCTCCGCCACGGCCGAGGACGTCCCGATAGAGACCTTGCAACCAGAGAATGTTCTGGCTGGAGTTGAAATACTCCGTACTGGCCACGATGCTTTGGATGACCGAGCGCTCGTCGGCCCCCGTTGCGAGTTGTTGGACGAAGTGGCCCAGGCCGCCCCCATCGGCATTGCGGCGCAGGTACGTGGCATAGATAGCATTGACCTGGTCGGCGCGGAACTCCTGGCTCTGCAGCAGGCCAACGGCCACGGCGGCAAGGTTGCCGGTGCTGGCGGCGAGGATCCAGTTGTTGGCCTCGTTCGCCCCCGGCACGCGTCCGAACAGGTCCTGATAGAGCCCGAGCACATAGCCGATGGCCGTGCCGCCGTGCTGTGCGAAGTACTCGGGCGAGGCGAGAATGCTGGCCCGTATGGTGTCTTCGTTGACGCCGCTGTCGAGCGCGCTGACGAATCCGACCAGGCCGCCGGCGTCGGGAGCGCGGTGCAGATATTGCTGGAACCATTGTGCTACCAGGCGCGTGGAATACTCGGCGCTATCGACAAACTCGCCGGCCAGCGTGCTATGAGAGACGCCGAGATTGGTCCCCGTGGTCCAGTTGGCCACTTCGCTGCCCGAGGGAACGCGACCGAGAAGATCCTGATAGAGGAGCGTCACCCAGGCGCTGGCCTGCGGCTGCACCGAGCCGGTCGGCAGCACAAAATTGGCCCGCGCGTTGACCGTGCCGACCGTTACGGTCGTGGTAACCGGGGCTACCAGGCCGCCGCCGCTGGCTGTGATCGTGTAAGTGCCCGGGTTCACCTGAATGCTGTAGCCGCCGGAGCCCCAGGTCGCCACCTTGTAAATCGTGCTGCCGCTGCTCGCCGTGATGATGACGTTGCCTACACCCTCGCCGATGTCGTAATGACCGCTGTGTTCGTTGTCCTGGAAGACGACGCCGGTCAAGAACGGCCGGCCGTCGTTCGTCGCGGCCGTGTCGATCGTGTAATAATTGGCCAGCGGTCCGGAGCCTGCGTTGACGATGCCGATGCCGACTTCCGTCTGGGTTTGCGAGACGGCGCCGATCGCCAGAAGCTGGTTGCGATCCGCCAGGCTGGCAACCCCGGAGTCGGTGATCAGCGCTTGCAGGACGCTGGCGGGATCCGGAAACGCCGTGCCGCCTTCGACGCTTTCGCCAAAGGAGCTCCAGGGGAAGCCCAGCGCGGTGAGCCGCTGTCCGGGATCGATGTTATCGGGAGTGTTCTGGCCAAGATACGCCCGGTCATTCATGTCCTGCGAATGCTGCTGCGCCGCCTGCATAAGAAGCGGATCGAAGGCCAGGGGCTGGGCCGGCGAAACGGCTGAAAGATCCACGCCAATCGATGCCCCGTAGGCGGCCGGGTTGGCCCG
>DASZFN010000209.1:0-15866 GCA_035939715.1 Gemmataceae bacterium
GAAAGTTGCCGAATTCTTGCCGCAAGCGTCGGGGTCCATTGACGGTAAGCGCGTTTATGCATTCGACTGCATGAAGATGGCCAAGTGGCCATCTTGGCGCGAGACCCCTAAATGGATTGCATTGCGCGCACACACACACGGCACACACGGCGTGCTCGGCCACAGGGTCAACGTGCGTTAAGCGGTTGAGAGAGGTTCGCGAAATTGACTTGACCCGGCTAATTTCCTTGCTGTGGGCCATTGGCTGCTCTACAGTGCAAAAAACGTATCCCACAGATTGGCCGGCGTTCACTTTCCATCTGCCCGGAGGACTGAAATGATGCACAAAATGATGGCGCTTGCGGTCGTGCTGCTTCTCGGCGCCGATGCGGCGAAGGACGACAGCTCCAAACTGCAGGGAACATGGCAAGCCGTCTCAAGCAACAAGGGCGGCCAGGACGACCCCAATGCAGATCAGCATTCCATGACCTTCGAGAAGGACACGGTTGTCATCAAGCGCGGCGACCAGGTCATTCTGAAAGGCACGTTCAAGCTGGACGCGGCCAAGTCTCCCAAGCACATGGACATCGACATTGAAGAAGGGCCGGAAAAGCTCAAGGGCAAGACCGGGCATGGGATCTACGAGCTGAAAGAGGATACGCTGAAGTGGGCCGTCGCCGAGCCGGGCGAGACAGATAGGCCCACTGGTTTTGGCTCGACCGAAGGGACCAAGAATATGGTGGTAAATCTGAAGAAGAAATGAGTGGGGGCTTGACGGCAAGGCAGGTTGACTTCGGCTCATGGCTGACACCTTAGTCCTCAACTCTCCCTTGCAGATTTCCTCCCATAAGAATGACATCGCTCGCATCACTGTCAATGCAAGCGTCCGTGAACCTTTGCACTTCTTGGCAACGTTCGGGCGGAACGATGCCGCCGCACAACTCGAAGTCGCGCTCGCAGCGCAGGATGCCGCTGTCGATTCGGACCCGGCATTGATAGCGGCCCCAGGCACACTCTTCGAGACGCTCGAAAGGCAGACCATAGCCGGAGAAGCCGGACGGCAGTTCGATTTCATGGCGATCGGAAACGGAGTGGACCGGCACCAGCAGCGGCTGTGGCCGGGAATGAGCGGCAAAAAAACCAGTGTCTTTAAGGGCTTCCAACCAGGGCACGGGCAACAGCATGATGTTCTGTATGCGTCGCGCCAGCCGCTTCAGGACGGCGGCATGCGAAATGGTTAGATCGTCGCTCAGATCATCGAGGTACGCGACGGCGAAGTCCGTGATCTCTGCCGAAGGGAAAGAGCCGCCAATATGTTGCCGCAGCATTCGTTCGCGCGCGGCAGCGTTTCGTTCGAACAGCCCCCAACGCCAACGGGCGGCCCGGTCGCCGCGAGCCAGCAAATGGACCTTAGCGCTATAGGAACCGTCGGTTTCCAATCGTCCGCGTACAACTCGCTCCAGGCGATGATCGGCAGGGCTTGCGGTTGGAATGGCCATGGCGTGCGGCTCGTGCCGGTCCAGGATCAGCGCCGGAGCCCCCTGGTCGTAGGATGGCAATTGGTTGAGAGAGTAGCCCGGGCCGGTTGGATCGAGCCATAACTCCTTGCCATCCACCTGGGCCAGGACCAGAGCATGATCGAAGCGGGGCCCCGGGAGCAATGTGACCCGCCCCGCCTGAGCCGTGCGCACCAGCACGATGCGCGCTTCGATGTCGAACTCGCCCAACAGGGCGACCAGGAGCGCGGATTTGTCCTTGCAATCGCCGCGCAGTTCCTCGGCGACGGCGCCCAGCGAACGGATCGCCCAATCATCGGAATTCTGTTTTGGCCGGCCGTAGCGTACGTCGCGGGCCGCATAGTTGTAGGCTGTCGCAGCCTTGCCCTTGGCCGCGCGCCCCGTGGCCGACAGGCTAGATACCAGCTCAGTCAGATCGTGGTGCGGCGGCACCTGGAGGTGTTTCAGATAATACTGGGCGACGGGTTTCCAATTCGGCAGAGTGGAAAAGTCGATCCACGGTGCGAATTCGTAGAGGGGCGGAGTGACCTGGTCCCATTCGATGCCGGCAAGGTCATGCTTGTCCCAGGTCCAGACTCGGTATTCACCGACTTGCCGTTCCGTGGGAGCCGGCGCCCCGTTATGCAATGTGAACCGCGCCACGAAGGGCCGGGCGACTGCCAAGCTGATGCGCCGTCGCCAGCACGGATGGGCCGTTTGCAACGCGTAATCTCCCCACACGCCTGGGCAATGATCGAAGGGAGTGAAGTTGTCCTGCTGGTCTTCCAACTCCACAATCGCGCCTGGAGTCAAGGGCCCGAAGGCAACTTCCAGCAAGCGCGCGTAGCCCCAGCGATCGCAAGGCCGATTCAGAATCCTGGCGCGCCGCTCCTTGCCGTTCGGGAGAATGATCCGGGCACGCGGGATCGTGAACTTCCAGCTTCGCCGGTCGAAACGATACTCGAATCGTTCCCAGTTCTCCATTGGCTTGATGCCGTGCAGGATCAGGACCCAACGCCGGCGATAGGTAGGTGTGCCGTCCCGATGCAGCACCGTGAGGAAGTCTTCCAGCAAGCCGTATTGTCCCCAATGCGCTATCTCGCCGTTCGCCGGCATGGCCGACAGGACGTCGCCCGTAGGGATGGCAGGCACAAGACGAGCCACGCTGCGCGGTCGCTTCCACATCGTCCGCCAGAGTCGCCGTCGCGGTTTGGGAAGTTCCACTTCCCTGGCGGCCGGCATAGCTGGCCCGTTCGAGAGGGTTTGAATTGTTCGCTCGTCGATGTTCACCGTTGTGACCGATGTCTAATTCTGGACCGGGCAACCTCGAATGGACCGTTTCAATGATGAACGATCACGCCGAAGACCATGCCCCAGCGGTCCTACCTCGAAAGGAAAAGTCTCAGGAATAAAGTCTATCAGAAATTGGCCGACGTTCGCCAGTATGATCGCTTGTCCTGTTGCTCCAAGTCTGCGTTCGGTATATGCTTAAAAAATGACCGCAGAACGATCTACACAAGCAACGCAGTCCGTCCAGCTAAAGCTGGACCGGCGAACGCTTCGCCACATCAAGGAGTTAGCCGCCGCCAGGAATTGCACGGTTGAGCAATTCCTTCAGAACCTGGTTGCCGGGCTCGAGAAGCCTGATCCTCTCCTTGGCCTTTTTCGCGATGCCCCAGAGGTCCTTGACCAGGTCGTTCAGGATGCGATGAGAGACAGGGAGACGCGGCCCTTGCGCTTAGCCCGTGAATAAATCGCTTCTGGACACCGACATCTTCTCCGAGGTGATGAAGGGCGTAGACCCGCACGTCGTCCAGAAGGCGAGGGCTTATCTTGCCGTGTTTGGCCGGTACACGGTCAGTGCGGCGACAGTCATGGAATCGTCAAAGGGTTTGCACAAACAGCGAAGCTCCAAAAAACTCAAGCAGTTTCTGTCCCATCTTTCTGCAGCCGAGGTTCTGCCCTTCGAGCAAAATAGCGCAGAAGTCGCCGGCCGGATCCTGTGGATTAAGTGTGATAAGGTACGAAGCCAGGCTAGCCTTTTGACGTTTTCACGTTTCATTCGTCTCTACTCATGAAGAGTCTTTTGCCGCTCGTTAGGCGCGCCAGGCTTGCTGCCCAAGGACCGCCCGGCAGCAGGCAACGGCTCGAGGGACCGCGGTTTTTGTGAGCGAGCGACTGGAGGAGCACCTTCCTGGCGTCTATCGCTTTGCGCTCCGTCTGACCGGGAACCCGCACGCGGCAGAAGACCTGACGCAGGAGGCGTTCCTGCGGGCGTGGCGTCAAGCGCGGCAGTTGCGCGTGCCGCAGGCGGCGCGCGCCTGGCTGTTGCGGATCACGATGAACGTGTGGCGCGACCAGATGCGTCGGGGGCAATCTCCAGTCGCCCGCGCCGGCCCGCTTGGCGATTACCGGTCGCACCGGGAGCAGCAGCCCGACCAGCAGGTGGCCGGACAAGAGAACATCCAGCGCGTGCTGCAAGCGCTGCAATCGCTTCCGGAGCGGCAGCGGCAAGTGCTGCAGCTCAGCGTCTGCGATGATTTGTCGGCCGCGGAGATTGCCGACGTCCTCGGCACGAGTAGCGATGCAGTCAAGGCAAGCCTGTGTGTGGCCCGCAAGAAGCTACGCGAACAACTGCACGACCTGGTGGATGCCCCGTTGCCCGTCGCGGATAAACAACCATGAGCGCTTCTCCCTGTGACGCCCTCGATGGCTATTTGGGTAAATGGCTCACCGAGCCGGAACGGGTTGCTTTTGCGGCGCACCTTGAGGGATGCCCACAGTGCCAGAAAGCAATGGGCGAACAGCAGGCGATCACCCGGCTTCTGGCGATGGCACTGACTTCTGAAGCGCCGGTGCCTGCCGGGCTGAGTGAGCGCATCGAGAAGCGCATGCGGTCGGTCCGCCGCCGGCGGCTTGCCGGTCAGTTGGCGGCGCTGGCGGCGCTGCTAGCACTGGTATGCGGCGTGGCGCTTTGGCTGCGCAGGCCCGCGCACCCAGAGTCAAAAGCCACACGCCCTGACATTGCGGTGGCGCCACCCCAAGTGCCGCAGGCCAACGACACGCCACCACGGGCGCCGGTGGAAGTTGCTTTTCACGGTTCTTCGCATGTCCTGGCTTTGCCGATCGAGACCCACAGTCCCGCGATAACCATCATCTGGGTATACCCTGCGGCCGGTAAGCAGGCACAGCGTCATAAATCGATCAAGACAATACCTTCGCATTCAACCGACAGGAGTGGAACATGAACGCAGGTCCTTTGCGTCGTTTGCTTGGTTTTGCGCTCGTCCTGGGCGCCGTCGCAGGTATCAGCGGGTTCCTGGCTGCGGACGACAAGCCTCAGCAGCCCACCAAGGGCGAAGCCGCCAAGACCGGCGATGAGTTCAGCGTCATCCCGCTCCAGAAGATGAGCGCTCTCGAAGCAGCGAAGATCGCTCAGGAGTTGCTGGGGACGGGAAGCAGCAAGCAGATGCGCGTGATCGCAGATAATCGCACCAACTCATTACTCGTCTCGGGCTCCGTTCAGGATCAAGTGCAGGTCAATCGCCTCATTGAAATCCTGGACGTAGACGGCAAGAAACAGCAACAACGAAACGTGGCCGTTGTGGAACTGCAAAACGCCGTGCCGGATAAGGGTTTCGAGGAAGCCTTGCAATTGCTCATGGACACCAGCGGCGGCGGTTTTGCCCTGGACCCGCGGCGGCATGCGGTCGTTGTCCAGGGGGATGAACAGGCCATCAAGACAGCCAGGGAATTGATCGCCCGGCTCGATCAGCCGCAAGAGAAACCTCGATCCCAGGAGATGCAGGTCCGCGTGGTATGGTTGGCCAGCGGGCTGTCACGCAAGGATACGCCGCCGCCGCCCCGGGACCTTCAAGAGGTGGTCAGCGAGCTGACTAAGATCGGCGTGGGGGACCTGCGCCTGGTGTCGCAATCGCTGGTGAATGCCACAGAGGGCAACGGCTTTACTATGAACGGGCTCGCCATGCTGGACGAGTCGTGCAGCCTGTCCATTAACGGCTCCGTCCTGAGCCGGGCCAGTGAGATGCCTGTCCTGGACATCACGATCATTGCCCGGCAGCCGGCGGAGAGGGCCAAGACCATGCTGTGTCAGCTGGACACCCGAATTGCAGCGCCCCTGGGCCATTCCGTGGTTCTCGGGGTAACGCCGACGGAGAAGTCCACCTCGGTGTTCATTGTTCAGCTCCTGGCCAAGAAGGGGAACGCACCGGCCTCGAGGCATTGACTGTAGCGAACTGGTCGAATACCTATGACGGCACGATGCCGCCGCAGAAGTCATGACCTGCCGGCCAGCTCAGCGAGCTTCAGGACGGTGTTCCAATTCCGAGCTGTGCCGCGCGTGCCGAGCTTTTGTTCGATGAGCTTATTGGTCAATTTCGAGGTGCCGATTCCGGCCGGGTAGACCACGTACAACTGCTTCCCGTCCAGGCGAACGATCTCCGGACCCTGGATTGCCGCCTGGAGCGCTTTCAGATGCTGTGCCTGGGGTGCGTTCTTCAATAACTGGACGACCAGATGGCCCGGATCGCGCTGCGCTTCCTCCGGGAACGGATTGCGGGCGACAAGTGCCTGCCATTCATCGGCGCTGCGGACAAAGTAGGCGATGGAGATCTTGAAGCGTTTCTCGGTCTCGACTTCCAGCAGGCGTTCCAGTTTATCGCCATCGCGGCGCTTGCTCTGGAAGACGAGATTACCGCTCTGCAGCAGGGAGCGCGCGCCCGCGAATCCTAACGCCTCCAGGAGGTCGCGCAGGTTGGACATGGCCACCAGGTTTCGTCCGCCGACATTGATGGCGCGCAGAAGAGCAATGTGAGTAGGCATAGCCTGGGAATTATAGCCGGCTTCTGCGTGAGCGGTAGCCATGTCCTGCGGCAATGGACTTCAACCGTCCAGATCCGAGCCAATGATGTCTGGCAGGTTGAGCGGCGGCCGCGGGAAGGGGGTTAACAATGACTTCCATGTATTGTTGTAGCCGCTGCTGTCCATGGACAGCGCGATACTGCGTGCGCTGCCGTCGCACAGGCAGATGTTGATGATGTTGCCGGTATGCGGTGTGATCGCATCAAAAGCGGCAACGGCGTTCCCGTCGGTAAAGGTGCGATACATCTGCGGCCAGAAGGGAGCGTACGGGTCCAGGGTGTCCACGTGGCAGTAGGCGATCGTCGAGGCGGAATTGACGCCGGTCTTGGGCAGCGGGAAGGACGGCAAGTAGGCCCAAAGATTATTCTGCGCCAGCCTTTCGCTGAACATGATGGTCTTCGAGGTGCCGTCGGGGATCGATTCGGGATAACGGTTATGGCCGTCCAGGGCTGGGAAGGGGTAGAGTTTGTTGGCGGTCGATCCCCAGACACTCGGCTTGCCGAAGACGAGGAAATTCGCGCCGTAGCTGCACACGCCCCACATCTGCGGATTCGTCTCGCCGCCGGAAGCGAAGCCGCCGCCGACCGTGTTATCCGAGGGGCAGAGGTAGATCGGCACCCGGCCGGAGCCCGCCCCGTTGGCGGGAGCGGTGCCGGCGACAAAGCCTGGACAGGTCACCAGGCCGGACTTGTAATCAAAAATGGGATCGGTGAACTGATACAGCGAGCCTTCTTCCAGGTAGTTCAGCAAGTGCAGGAAAATCGAGCCATTATGGCCGCCGTACGGCATGGCGACGTAGCCGCCCGGATTGGGATCGGCATAGTTGAACAGCGGCGGCATGGCTTTGTAGACATCGGTCGTTTGAATGGTCGCCAGCCCCATCTGGTGTAAGTTGTTCAGACACTTGACGCGATTGGCGGCTTCGCGCACTTTTTGCACAGCTGGCAAGAGCAAGCCGATCAGCACCGCAATAATGGCGATGACGACAAGCAACTCGATGAGCGTAAACGCGCCACGGCAACGCCGCGTAGCAGGTCGAGACATACCGGCCTCCTTCTGTGGTTAATGGATCGGCTACAATCCGGTCCTCTGGGGACAGAGTTTTTTCATCACGCACGCCTGAAGTATTTCAATGCCACGGCCTTGTGCCGTGGTGCGTTACGGTGGCTTCTATCTAGACCGCAGCACCCTTTCGCGTATTAGATGCCACGGCCTTGTGCCGTGGTCGCTCACGTTGGCTGCCAACCTTGCCCGCCAGAAACGAACGTGAAGTACCACGGCACAAGGCCGTGGCATTGCGGCCAAAAAGCAGAACTCCAAAAAGCACCAGCGGGGACTCACCGCGCGGTGTCCTGCTTCATGTGCTTCTGGCATTCCCGCACCCATTCGGCCGACGGGTAGGGCCAGTCAGGTCGCCGGGAGCCGAGCTCGTGGCCGCGCTTGAGGGCGATGAGGGCCTGGGCGAACTGTCCTTGCTGGCGAAGGGCACAGCCGAGGTTACAGTGCGCTTCGGCAGAATCGGGGTTCAGCTCAATGGCCCGGCGCAGGACCGGGATCGCCTTGTCAGCCCTGCCCTTTTGCCAAAGGATGGCGCCCAGGTTAGCGTGGGCCACGGCATAAGCCGGCTTCAGGGCGATGGCCTGGCGGAGTGTGCTCATGGCTTCCTCACTCCGGCCCTTGCGCTGCAGGACATTGCCGAGCTCGCCATAGGCCTCGGCATAATCCGGCTGCAGCTCGATGGCCCGGCGATAGGCGGCAGCGGCCTCGTCAAGCCGGCCGGCGTCGCGCAGGGCATCGCCGAGATTGAGACGCGCGCCCGGACTGTCGGGTCGAATCGCCACGGCCGCGCTGAGAAAACGGAGCGCTTCCGTGAGCTGTGGGGGTGAGGAGTCTTGCAGAGCCAGGCCGAGGTCCTCATTGAGCCAGAAGTTGCCGGGAAAAGCCTCCTGAGCGCGGCGCAGGAGAGCCACGGCCGTCTCCGCGGCGCCGCGCTGGCGCAGGCCCAGGGCGAGCACAAACAGCGCTTCGGGTGGCTGGGCGGATACATCGACTTCGCGGGCCAGGCGCTCCAGAGTCTGCCGGGCCTGCAAGGGGTCGCGCCGGCGCGCGGCGCGCATTTCTTGTCGCCAGGGATCCGGATCGGCTGCGGCCAGCACCTGCTCCAGCCAGGCTGCTTCCGGCGCTTTCTGGTAGCGCGCCAGGATCAGCCAGTGGTCCAGGGCAACCAGCAAGGCGTCGCGTATCGCTGGGGAGCGGCGCTTCAGGAGTGCGGCTGCTTCTGCAGGCGTCCGGACGGCTGCCGCAAAGCCGTGATCCTGGAAGGCTTGCTGATACTCCGGCAGCGCTTCTTCCAGGGCGAAGCGATTCTCCTTTACGTTCAGCATGGTTTGCCGCAGGCGGATGTCCTCGAGTTGCGTCAGCAAATGCCGGTCGGCCTCCTCGGCGAGCAGATCGCGCAAGAGGTCCTGCACGCGGCCGCCCAGGACCGTCTCCGCGCCGCTGTCCTTGAGGAGATCCTTGGCGCGGATGGCGGCGGCCTGCGCTTGCGGCCACTTGCCGTCCCGGAAGGCTTGTTGGCCCTGGTCCAGCACGGTCTGCAGGTCGGCGGCCACGCGCGTTTGCCGCGCCGTGCGGTCGCGCACGATCCAGCCGGCACTGCCGGCCAGGACGGCCAGAATGACAAGCAGGGCCGCCGCCGCCGACCACACCACGGGACGATGCCGCCGGGCCCATTTGCGGGAGCGCTGCGCCAGGGTCGGCGGCCTGGCCCGGATCGGCTCGTCGTTGAGGAAGCGTTGCAGGTCGCCGGCCAGATCTGCCGCCGAGGCATAACGCTCGGCAGGGACCTTCGCCAGCGCCTTGAGGACGATGGTCTCCAATTCAGCCGGCGCGTCCGGGTTGAGCCGCCGTACCGGCGTGGGTTCCTCAAAACCGATTTGCCGCAGCAGCTCCTGGCGGTCAAGGCCGCTAAAGGGCGGCGCGAGTGTCAGCAACTCGTACAGGGTCGCGCCCAGGGCGTAGATGTCCGTGCGCGCATCCACGCCGGCGGGTTGGGCCAGGGCCTGTTCCGGGCTCATGTAGCGCAGCGTTCCCACCAGGTCGCCGCTCATGGTCAGGCCCGGCTGACTCTGGCAGTGAGCCAGGCCGAAGTCGGTCACCCAAAGGCTGCCGCGTACATCGACGAGCAGGTTTGCCGGCTTGATGTCGCGGTGCACGATGCCCAGCTCGTGAGCATGCTTCAGCGCCTCGGCGGCCTGGACGCCGAGATTGGCCACGCTGCGGAAGAATCCTCCCGGCCTCGTGCACCGCTCCGTCGTCAGCGCCGCGGCCGGCTGCGTCGGGGCCATGGCAAATTGCAGATTGGAGATTGCAGATTGAAGAGGCGGGTCGCCTGGTGCGGCCTCATTCGCTGGCAGCGGCGATTTCTGCTGGTCCGCTCCATCCTTTTTCAAATCTGCGGCCTTCAAATCGGCAATCACCTGGGCCAAGGACTGCCCCTCGATGAACTGCATGGCGTAGTAATGGACGCCCCGGTCGCAACCAACGGCGAAGACCGGCACGATGTGCGCATGGTGCAGGGCGGCGGCTGCCTGCGCCTCGTGGAGAAAGCGCTGAAGCTGCTTGGCATCCAGGGTTGCCACGAGCGGCAAAACCTTCAGGGCGACCCGGCGCTGGAGCGAGAGCTGTTCCGCTTCGTAAACAACGCCCATGCCGCCACGGCCCAGCTCGCGGATGATGCGAAAATCACCCAGGGGCGTTCCTGGCGGTTCCTCGACCGCGACCGGAGGTTCGCCTGTCCCGTGCAGCCGTCGCGACGCCTGGTGCACAAATTCCAGGCTGTCCAGACACTCTTCCAGGATGCCGGCGATGTCGGCATGACGTGCCAAAAACGCGCGGCGTTCCGGATCGTGGCCGGCCTCGATGGCGGCAAGGTACTCTTCCATGGCTTGCACGACTTTGGGGTCATCCAGGGAAGTCAAGGAATCGGTCGCTTTCATGAGAGCCCTCCCAGGACGCGCCGCAGAGAGGCCAGGGCGCGGACCCAGAGCTTCTTGACCGCCTCGCTGCTCCGCCCCATGCGTACGGCCACTTCGGGGAAGGTCAGTCCTTCCAGTTGCCTCAAGACAATTACCTCGCGATGATCTTCCGACAACTGCCCGAGGGCGTCGGCCAGCAGCACCGCCTGCTCGCGCCGGGCCGCTTGCTGACTGGGGGAACTGTGCGGCGCGACCAGGCTATTGGTCAGGGACTGCGACGATTGGTCCAGCTCGCCGTACAGTTGGCGCTCCAGGCTCGGGTCGCGTCGTCGTGTGCCGTAATAGCGCCGTGCCAGCCCGGCCAGCGTCGTGGCCAGAATCTTCCGAAGCCAGCTCAGCAATTCCGTCTCACTCGTGCCACGAAAGCCGGCGAAATCGCGATAGGCGCCCAGGAAAGCTTCCTGGACGATATCGGAAGGATCCGCCTTGCCTTGCAAACGCCGGCCAAACTGCACGCGGGCCAGCAGTTTTAAATAATTGCGATACAGTTCCAGCAATTGCCCGAGCGCCTGCGCGTTTCCGGCGCGGGCCAGGGGTAACAGCCGTTCAGGATCGCAGGCGGCCGCGGGGCTCATGATGATGACTCTCTCTAAAGATCTAGGTGCGAAACACCCGCCTGTAGGGACGCGAAAATGCCGAAAACTTCAAATCTGGTCGTGGCCGCGTCGCTGAACTCGCCGGCAGATAATTGCAAACTTGTGCCAGAAGGCAGCAAAGGAACCGGAGAATGCCAGACTCTCTGTTACTCTGTTTTCTCCTGTTCAAGTTGTAGTTCCCTGGCCGGGCTCCAGATTTGTCTGCAGACGCCTCATGCCACGCAGCCAGCGCTCATAATCGCCGGCCTTGCGGCGGAAATATTCGGCGACCTCCGGATGAGGCAGAATGAGAAAACGCTCTTCCGACAAGCCGGCGACGACGGCCGCGGCGACGCTTTCCGGCTCGATAGCGCCTTCGCGCAACAGGGCGCCGATGCCGCCGCCGGCGCTGGCGACCATGTTGGTGCGAACGCCCAGCGGGCACAGGCACGACACCTTGATGCCGGCCGATGCATAGGTAATCGCGAGCCACTCGGCAAAGGCCAGGGCTGCATGTTTGGTGACGGAGTAAGGCGCGGATCCGAGGAGGGTCAGAAGGCCGGCCGCCGACGCCGTGTGCAGCAGATAACCCTGAGCGCGCGCCAGCATGCCGGGCAAAACCGCCCGCGTGGCGTACACATGGGCCATGACATTGATTTGCCAGATGCGTTGCCAGTCCGCATCCAGCACTTCGGGGCCGCCCTCGACGGCAATGCCCGCGTTCGAGCAGAAAAGATCGATGGGGCCAAAGGCCTCGGTGGCCTTGTGGACGAGGCGGGCAATGTCGGCCTCTTTGCTCACATCGGTCGTTTCCGCGCGGCCGCCGATTTCCTGAGCGACCTGCGATGCCCCGTCCCCGTCCAGGTCGGCGACAACGACTCCGCGCGCGCCTTCTCGCGCAAAGCTGCGACACAGGGCCCGGCCTATACCGTTGGCGCCGCCGGTCACGACGACAACCTTGTCCTTAATATGCATGGGAGCTCATGAGATCCGGTTCGAAGTGGGAAACACATCAAATTACAATTCTAATCGCAAAAAGGGTCGCCGCACCGCTAAATCAGGCAAATCCGGCGGTCTCGCTAAAGAGCGCTTCCCTGGATTTTCCCTCAAGTCCTCTCCATTTTCCGCCGACCTATGTTATAGGTGGCATTCTCCCTGCGCCGGCACCGTGAGTCCACGAACCGAAAGGAGTCGGTTCCCATGAAGGGCGTTGCGTGCCTGCACTGGCTGAGAGCCGGGCTGTTCGCCTGGGCGGTGGGCACGGGCTGCGCGCAAGCGCCGGTAGAGCAAAAGGTTGAAAGACCCCCTGACCCCGTGCCGGCGGCAAAGAGTGTAGACAGGCCCGTCGTCGTGACAACTTCCGACGGGCGGCGCGTAGCAGCGACAATACTGGATCCGCCGGTTGCCGCGGCAGCCGCCGACTCACCGCGCGTAGTGACAGTAACGAAACCGGATGCGACGCCCGCCATGATCGTGAGTGCGGAAACGCCGAAGACCGGTTTCGCTTCCACCCTTCCTATTCAGCCCGCTTGTTGCAGCAAGATGGATGTTCCGCCACTTCCCGGCGCCAAGCCGGAGGTCGCCAAGATTAGCGGCAAGTCCCTGGTCCACGTAACCGAGGCGGCCGAGAAAAAATCAGGCAGCCCATTGAAGAAGGAAGCGCCCTCGGCGATGGATCCCAAGGTCATCGAGGGCCCTGCCGCGGCTGACAAGGATAGCGCCCCATTGCAACGGTTGGCCAGCAGGCCGATGCCCGAAGAGAAAAAGACTATCCTTGCCAAGCCCTCGATCAAGCAGACCAAGCTGGAAATCGCTGTGCCGTCATCGCCCCGCATCGTTCCACCTTCACCGGCAAAGAAAGACGCTTCTTTGGCTGTGCTTGTCGATAAGCCGGCACCGAAAAAAGCCGCGGTCGCCAGCGAAGCCAGGCCGGCTCAACCTGAGAAGCAAGTCACGAATCCGCTTGCCGGCGCAACGCGCACCGGGCACGCCGCCGATTACACCTGGCTCTACGGCCAGTTACAGTATTGGCCGCTGCACAAAACCTGGCGCCTTCGCTACGCAGGCATCGACCAGGTCGATCCCTACGGCGGCAGCGTCACCCTGATCGCAGACCTTCGCCCCACCGACCTGAAGGACGGTCAGTACGTCCGCGTCGAAGGCCGCCTCGCCGACCCGGAGGCAAGGGGCATCTCCCCGGCCTACAAGGTCGCATCGATCCGCGCGCTCGACAGATAAACAGGATCTCAACGAAATAGCTCCGAACCAAGCAAAAGGAAGAACTGGCAGCCTGCTACAGGCGCCTGTTCTTCCTTTTTTGTTTTTTGGCCTGGTTCAGCGGCCGGTGGGGCTAGGTAGCTCCGCTTGCCGAGCGGAGCCTTGGAAAACAGGCCCCCGCTCGGCAAGCGGGGGCCTACCAACTGTTTACGCGAATTTTGTTCTTCCGCGAGAAATGCAGGCCCTGCCGCAAGGTGCACAGAACCGGCACTCTCCGTGTAACAGACAAACTTCGTAAAGTAGGAACCCCGCTGCTGCCGATAACCCAGATCAGGAAAGTCCCGCAGTCCCGTTCCTGGCCGGAGGCACGAAGCCATGAGCCATTCCCTGTGGTTGCTGACCGCGGCCTGCCTCGCGAGCGGCGTCGATCACCCTTCTACCATCGAAGACGTGGCCGCGCCGCCCCAGAGCATGCCGGCCGTGGTTGCCGCCCCTCTCGTTAGCCAGGGCAGCTCCGCGCCGTACCCGCAGAAGCGTTGCAGCATCCTGGAACGGCTGCACCGTAGATGGCAGGAGTTGTGCGGCCATGCGGACCGGGTGCCCGCCGCCGTGCCCGTCACCCTCGCGGCAAAACCGAGTGACTGCGTCAAGCCAGGTGAGATGCTTAGCAGTAACCCGTGGCCGGCGCCAGGCCAATGCTGCACGTGCAGCTCAGGTTGCCCCTGTCCTTGCCCGAACCCTGGTGCGCCGTCCTGTGCGGCCGTTGCGCCGGATGCTTCCGGCAAACCGAGCACGCAATCCTGGCTCAGCATTATGGAGCAAGCATGTCCGGCGGCCGGCCAGCCCTGTGCTGCGGCCTGCCCCGCGGACGTAAAAAATCCCTGCCCGGCGCCCGCCGTCAAGAACTCCTGTCAAGCGGCAGCAAACCCGCGCGCCCAAGTGCCCGCTCTGCTCAACGGCAACGACGGCATGACCTTCTCTTCCGCGAGCGCGCCGGCGCCGGTGGGTCCGAGCAACGGCGCCAAACTTCAGCGACCCTTGGCGTACCTTCCTCCGCCGGACTTCTTGAGCAAGCCTGAATCGGTGCCTGTTATCACGGATGTGCAGGTGAGCGAGGTGAGCGAAGCGAAGGCCGCACTCCCTGAGACGCCGGTGAGCGAGGCGCAGGCCACACTCCCTGAGACGCCGGCGCGGGAAGTCGCTGCCAGGGACAGGCTGTTCGACCCGCCCGCGATGAAGTTTGATCCGTTCGCCCAGAAGCCGGAGGCGCCGGCAAAAAAACTCGACAATGTGATTCAGACAGCCGCGATCGCGCTGGCGCCGGCTGGGCCGGATATAGCCTTGACCTACCTCAACCGCTCGAGCTGCTCCGCGGATTACAGCCGCGTCACCGGGCAACTCTCCTATGTGCACACGGGCGGAGGCCTCTGGGTCGTACGCTATGCGCCGATCGACGGCGAGGATCGCTACGGCGGCAGCGTCGTGCTGGCGCCGGTCGTCAGCATGGACAGCTACAAGGAAGGCGATCTTGTCAGCGTCACCGGCGAGGTTCTGAACGACGGCCAGCGTACCAGCAAGTTCCTGGGCGGACCGCTATACCGGACGACCTCGGTTACGCTTCTAGACCGGCCGGCAAGAGGGGCGGAATAATTCTCCAAAAGCACGTTCCAACTCAGGCATTCGGGCATCTCTCAGGCATTTCTTCTTGACAGATGTTAACATTTCCCAGACGATAGTTTCGACATCGTTCCCCAGAGCTCGATAACAACCTTTCGTATTGCGAACGGTTCATCCTTCCACCTCGGATGACGGCCATTACACAGGGAATTCTGCCCATGCGGAAATACCATCCTGTTCGCGTTCGGCTTTTCCTGGAACTGCTGGAAACGCGGGCGTTACTGAGCGGCGACCTGACCGGTAACCTGGTCCTGAGTCTCAAGCCCGGCCTGGCAGGGGCGCTTGCGGACACGAGCGAAATCGCCCTGGCAGCGGGGGCTCGGTTGCAGCCCACCTCCATCGCCAATGTGTTCCAGGTCATCGGCGCGGGCAATAATACGGCTGCGCTGCTGCAACGCTTTGCCGGCGACGCCAACGTCCGCTTTGTCGAGCCAGAGACTCTGGTGCACACGGATCTGCTTCCCAACGATCCCAAGTTCCAGGACGGCACCTTGTGGGGGCTCAACGGCGCCAACGGCATTCAGGCTCCCGCAGCCTGGGATGTCACCACCGGTTCGTCCAAGATGGTCATTGCCGACATCGATACGGGTATGGATTACAATCATCCCGATCTCTACCTGAATGTCTGGCTCAACGACGCAGAGATCCCCGCCAGCCGCATGAACAACCTGATCGACGTCAATGGCGACGGCGTTATCGACTTCCGTGATCTCAATGATCCGCGCAACCAGGGGCCGGGCAAGATCACCGATGTCAACGGCGACGGCCGCATCGACGCCGCCGACATCCTTGCTCCCATGATCGTCGATGCCAACGGCAACGACACCGGCGCCGGCGGCTGGGTCAATCCGCAGAAGCCCAATACCCAGGACGGCGACACCGCCCACCCGGACGACCTGGTCGGCTGGAATTTCGTCGCCAACAATAACAACCCCTTCGACGACAACCAGCACGGCACCCACACCGCGGGCACCATCGGCGCCGTCGGCAACAACAGTGTCGGC
>DASZFN010000210.1:0-4339 GCA_035939715.1 Gemmataceae bacterium
ATCCTGCTTCGTGGCGCGTGCGATATCGTCAAGCAAGGTCTCCATCACGAAGGCCGTGTGGGTGGAACCTACGCTGCGCCACCACAGCACTGGCACGTTGGGCGTGGGGTGGTGCACGGTCAGGCGCATCGGCAGGGGGTAAGGACCACGCATGCCCTCCGTGGCCGTGGCGTCGATGCCGTTCTTCACCTGGAATTCTTCGAATACCGTGCCCGAGGTAATGGACTGGCCAACAATGACATGGTCCCAGGCCAGCACGTTGCCGCGCACGTCGAAGCCGATGCGTGCGCGGTGCAGATGCATGGGGCGGTAGTAGCCGCCCTTGATGTCGTCCTCGCGGCTCCAGAGCGTGCGCACCGGCGCGTTCAGGCCAGCAGAACGGACGGCCTTGGCCACCTCGGAGGCTTCGACCACGTAATCGCTCGTACCCACGAAGCGCCGGCCGAATCCGCCGCCCGCCATCTGCACGTGCACCTTCACCTGCTCGGGCTTGAGACCCAGCACACGCGCGGCCGCGACACCGTCCAGACCGGCGCACTGGGTGCCCACCCATAGCTCGGCGCGCCCGTCAGAGAGCTGGACAGTGCAGTTCAGCGGCTCCATCGGCGCGTGGGCCAGGTACGGGAACACGAACTCGGCTTCCAGCTGATGCGGGGCAGCGGTCAGCGGCGTCATATCGGCGTCGAGCTGGCGCGGACCCGGGCGAATGGCCAGCTCGCGGTACTGGGCCAGCAACCGTGCGCTGTCCACCTTCTCGACCGAGGCCGTGTCCCACTGCAGCTTCAGCGCATCACGCCCCTGCTTCGCCGGCCAATAGCCGCCGGCCACCACGGCTACACCTTCGCCACCGCGATCCAGCGGCACGCGCAGCACAGCCTTAACCCCCTTGATGGCGCGGGCGGCGCTGTCGTCTACCGTGGTCAGTCGCGCGCCGAACACAGGCGGATGCGCCACCACGGCGGTGAGCTGGCCGGACAGGTGCGTGTCGATGCCGAAGTCCTGATGTCCACTGCTCTTGGCCCGAGCATCCAGGCGCGTGGTGGGGCGGCCGATGATGCGGAAATCCTTGGGGTTCTTCAGCGTGACCTTCTCGGGCACAGGCAGGGCCATGGCGGCCTCGGCCAGTTCGCCGTAGCTCAGCTTCTGACCACCGGGGCCCAGCACGGTCCCAGCCTGCGTGCGTAGCATGGCCGCGTCCACGTTCCAGCGCGCTGCCGCCGCGGACAGCAGCATGGCCCGGGCACGCGCGCCGAGCTCGCGGTACTGCGTGAAGCTGTTCTTGATCGACTGGGAACCGCCGGTGAGGTGAATGCCGAAGAGCGGGTCGACGTAGGCGGAGTCGTTCGAGCCCTGCCGGCTGCGCACCAGGTTCCAGTCCGCGTCGAGCTCCTCTGCCAGGATCATCGGCAAGCCGGTTTGCACACCCTGGCCGAACTCCAGCCGGTTGATGGTCACCGTGACCTCGCCACCAGGAGCAATTTGCACGAAGGCCGATGGCTGTTGCGTCGGCTTGAGGGCGCTGGCCGCCTGGGCCGTGCTACTGGTTTGTCCTATGGCCAGGTAGGGAAAGACGCCAAGCGCAAGACCGCCGGCACCCGCCAGCTTCAGGAAGCTGCGGCGCGGCATCCTGGCGGCTTCGTCGGCTTGGCCCCCGCTCAGCAGGCGCTGCAGGGCGCGCGGCATTTCGCTGTAGTCGAATTCAGGCAACATGGTGGCTCCTTCAGGCCAGGGCCCTGGCGGCGTCGGCCACCGCGGCGCGGATGCGGGCATAGGTGCCGCAGCGACAAATGTTGCCCGCCATGGCCGCGTCGATCTCGGTGGCGGTAGGCTGCTTGCCGCGGGGCAACGACTTCAGGAACGCCGTGGCGCTCATGATCTGGCCGCTTTGGCAGTAGCCACACTGGGCTACGTCGTGCTTGACCCAGGCTGCGTGCACGATGGCGCCGACTTTGTCGCTGCCATCGGTGGTGGCTTCGATGGTAGTGATCTGCTTGCCCTGGGCCACCGAGATCGGCGTAATGCAGGAGCGGATGGCCTGCCCATCCAGATGCACGGTGCAGGCGCCGCACAGGGCGGCGCCGCAGCCGAACTTGGTGCCGGTCATGCCCAGCGTGTCGCGCAAGGCCCAGAGAATGGGGGTGTCCGGGGCGACGTCGACCGTGTGCTCACCACCGTTGACATGGAGCGTGCTCATGATGGGTCAGTCCTTCGCAGGTTAGGTGTGTCGTGGCAAGTGCGACTCGCCTCGCGATCAGAAGCTGCCGTCCGTCGACTTAGAAAGCGCCTCGAAGGCGTGCACTGCCTTTAATCGAGCCTCCACAGCCGGCCCGACCACCGCCAGTGCATCGCTTCCGGCCACGAACACTCTGGGCGGAGTATCCATGCCCACAAGCTTTACCAGGACCTGGCCGAGCTTGTCCGGATCGCCCGGTTGCTTGCCGGCGTAGGGAGACCACATCGCCTCGGCGCTGACCTCGGCGGCTGCGTAATCGTCGATGCGCTTGTCCGGCCATTTGGCGTTAGCTGCGTCCAGCAGATCCGTGCGGAAGAATCCTGGCTCGACCACCGTGATCTTGATGCCGAACTTTCCGACCTCCTCCGCCACAGCGAGCGAAAGGCCCTCCACGGCGAACTTGCTCGCGCTGTAGGCGCCGCAGTGCGTCAGACCGACAGCGCCCGCCACGGAACTGACGTTGATGATGTTTCCGGAGCGTTGCTTGCGCATGACCGGCAGCGCTGCCCGCATCACGTTGTTCACGCCCCAGAAGTTCGTCGCGAACAGGTGTTGAATGGCCTGCGTTCCCAGTTCCTCGAAATTGCCCAGCAGGCTGTAGCCGGCACTGTTCACGACTACATCGATACGACCGAACTTTTTTTGCGCCTGTTCGACCGCGGCCGTTGCCTGGGCCTCGTCGGAGACGTCCAGCGGGAGGACCTCCAGGTTCTCGCCGGCCAGGTCGCGCAGGGCATTGCCCACTTTGGCCAGGTTCCTGCCTGTGGCAACGACTCGATCACCTGCCTTCAATGCGGCCCTGGCCGTACCAGCGCCGATACCACTGCCGGCACCTGTGATAAACCACACTTTACTCATGGCTCAGACTCCCAGTTCTTTTCAATGCCCTTCACTCTAGGCCGATGGATCAAGAAGAAAAACGCCCTGGTACTGAACACGCTTTGAAGATATTCTTCAAAGTATGAGACTCAATCAGCTTGATGGACTGCTCGCATTCTGGAAGGTCGCGGAGCACCACGGGTTCTCTGCCGCCGCGGCAGCGCTCGAGGTTTCGCCTTCCGCGCTCAGCCAGGCGATTCGTCATCTGGAGGCCCGGCTCGGCGTCAGGCTTCTCAACCGGAACACGCGCAGCGTCAGCCTCACCGAAGCCGGACAGGCATACCTGTCCCGGATTGGACCGGCGTTGAGCGACGTGCTGGAGGCCGGAGAGCAGCTTCATGAGCTTCAGGGCCGGCCATCGGGCGTCCTGCGCATCAACGCAGCGCGAATCTCGACCGCGATGGTCCTCCAGCCGCTGCTGGCCGGGTTCCTGAAGGCCTACCCGGACGTCCAGGTCGAGTTGACGAATGACGAGGGCTACGTGGACATCGTCGAAAGAGGGTTCGACGCCGGCATTCGAATGGGAGAGAGTGTTCAGAAGGATATGATCGCGCTGCCTCTCGGCGGCCCGGTTGCCGTATCCATCGTCGGATCGCCTGGCTACTTCAAGCAGCATCCCGTGCCGCGGCACCCCTCCGATCTGATCCATCACAACTGCGTGCGGTTCAGGTTTTCCGGCAGCGGGGCCATTCACAAGTGGGAACTCGAGGTCGACGGCCGCATCGTCGAATACGAGATCAGCGGCAATCTCACGATCAGCGACTCGTTGTTCTCGGTTGAGGCTGCGCTGGATGGCATTGCACTGGCGTACACGTTCGAGCAGCTCGCGCTTCCTCACATCCGGGCCAGAAAGTTGAAACGCGTCTTGAGGAGCTTCTCACCGACTTTCCCCGGGTTCTACCTGTACTACCCGAGCAGACGCCAGCAGCCTGCCAAGCTGAAGGCCCTGGTGAACTACGTGCTGGCGCATTCCAGCCCCGGGACGACTGGAATGTCAGCAACCGTGCCCGCGACAGACGTGTAGTAGTACGCCCATTTTTTCGGCGACCGAAAGTCTGCGTCGGTCCGACAAATTCGCTTTCCGTAGTCCGTCCGTCTTTTTGACACTTTCCATCGTAATCGAGATCTCGTTGTCTTGATCGAACTTGAGGATCGCGACGGCAAGGTCGCCGACTGTCGCGTGATGCGTTCGAGTGTCATGAGCTGGGAGGTCGACGCATGAGGCGA
>DASZFN010000211.1:0-4414 GCA_035939715.1 Gemmataceae bacterium
ACATGGTCTCACCTCTCGCTGGATGGTTCCTGGCAAGCCGGACAGTGACTGGTTATTCAGTGGCCGAGCGGGTTGGCGCCTAGAGGCAATGTACGGACTTGATTCAGCGTCTCAAGAGGACAGGGAGGACAGGGGGAGGACAGGTGACAGTCTTCGCAACCGATTGGCCGGTGGGGAATAACGGATAAAACGGGTCCGTTATAGCGGTCCAGGAGAGCCAGGGAAGAAGAAAGAGGGGAAGAAGAAAGAGGACGCGGCTCGATTCAAATCGAGCCGCGTCCTCTCTCTTCTTCTGGGGTTCACTTCCGGCAGATGAGGGAGCGGAGCTTGCCGGCGACGTGCATCGCCGCGGGTGGGTCGTAGTTGGACATGACGGCGACGTCGTAGCCCAGATCGGAATAGATGTCGAGCTGGGAGTTGATCCCGGGGAAGCCGCCGCCGTGGCCGACGACGCGGTGGCCGTTGACCACTTCCTCCTGAAAGCCGTAGGCGTATTTCTCTCTGGGGAACGACTCCACCTTGCCGGCCATGACCAGTTCGGTCAGCTCCGGGCCGAGCAGCCGGTGGCCGCGGAGCGCCCGCGCGAACCGGATCAAGTCCTTGGCGGTCGAGAACCCGCCGCCGGCGGGCCCGCCTTTGACCACGTGCAGGAAGAGGTTGTTGCGCCGGGGGCCGGCCACGGACTGGCCTTGCAGATTCTCCCGCGTGTAGCCGGTCGCCAGGTTGGGCGTGTCCTGGTCCATCTCGTAGGCGTCCGTGTCGGTCATCCCCACCGGCTTGTAGACGTGGTCGCGAACGTAGTCAAAATAGCTCTGACCGCTCACCTTCTCGATGACCGCACCCAGGATCATGAAGCCGGCGTTGCTGTAGCGGAACCGCGCGCCGGGCTCGAACTCCAGCGGTTTGTCCACGAACAGGGGGAAGAAGTCCCGCACCGTGCGGAAGCGGTCCTTGGCCGCCTTCATGTATTTGTCATTGAAATAGTCGCCGACGCCGGACGTGTGGGTCAGCAGGTGGTGAAGGGTGACCTTCTCCGCCACCGCCTTGTTTGGGTAGTCGGGTAGGTGCTTGCCGACGGGGTCGGTGAAGGCGAGCCGGCCCTTCTCGGCGAGCTGGGCGACGGCGACGGCCGTGAACATCTTGTTCATCGAGCCGAGGTTGAACTTGGTGTCCGTGCGGTTGGGGACGCCGTGGGCTCGGCTGGTCAGGCCGTAGGCCCGGCAGAGGATGGGTTTGCCATCGTGGGCCACGACCACGCTGCCGGAGAAGAGGTCGGCCGCCACCAGCTTGGCCAGGTAGGCTTCAGCGCGGGCGGCGATTTCCTCGTCCGACAGCCGCTTCGCGTTGCCCGGATCGGGCGGCGCGTGCGAAGCGACGGTCCATTGCGTGACGGTGTGCGGCGGCTCGGGGGCGACCTTGACCGAAACGCGCAGCCATGACTCGGTCACCGGGAACCGGGCCAGGGCGACCAGTTCGTGGGCCGAGGAGCGCTCGATTCGGGCCAGCTCCGGGGCGACGCCGTTGATCTGATAGAGCCGGATCCCGCCGGCGGCCCGCTGCTGCGCCGAGCCACGGGCCAGCACGTCCTTGGAATAATTCTCGGTAATGAATCGCTGGAGGGCCTCCGGCTTGCCCGTGCCGAGGGCGCCGAGCCACCCGGCGAGCAGGCGGCCGGCGGGGGTGTCCGGCATCTTCACGGCGGCCTTCGGATCGTCCGCGCCGGCCAGCGGGGTGAGGACGGACAGCGCCAGGACGGTCATTAGCCGGGCCTTCATGACGATTTCTCCCTGGAGTTAAGGCGCGGTTCGTCGCGGCCGCAGGCCGGCCAGGAGCAGGTCGGCGATCCGCAGCGCCTTTTGCTTAACGTCCTCGCGCTTGCCCAGCTCCCGGGCGGTGAGACTGTAGGGCAAGAGCGAGTTGGTCGCCAGGAGCAGGGTGTGCGCGGTCGCTTCCGGGTCATCGCAGGCGAAGGCCCCGAGCCGCCGGCCTTCGGCCAGGAGGTCGGCAACCACCTGGGCCTCGGCGGCGAAGTACCGCGCCCGCCGGGCCATGTACGCCGGCCGCAGCGACTCGAACAGTTCGTCCAGGCTGTGCGAGTAATGGCGGACGCTGTCGAAGCGCACCAGCACTCGACGCAGGAGCATTTCCCGCAGCCGCTCCTCGGGCGGGCCAACCGCCTCGGCGACTGCACGGAGCTGCCCTGTCAGCCGGTCGACGATCCGGTCGATGGTCGACAGGGCCACCGCCTCCTTGCTGGCGGCGTGGAGGTAGAGCGTTCGTTTCCCGAGGCCCGCCTCGCGGGCGATATCTTCCATGGTCGTCTTCTTGTACCCGAAGCGCGCCAGGAGCCGCTCGGCCGCGTCAAGGATGCGGTCGCGGGTCGTCGGCATCGGCCGCGTGCGGACGGTGGTCATTGCACGAATGCACCAATTTCGTATTTTGGTATACTGTGACCGCGCGGCCAGGTCGTGTCAAGGGGTAGCCCGGCCAGCATCATCCCCCGAGCCCCCCCACTTGGTTTATGTGGCATCCGATCCTGGTGTAGCCGCGATCGATCTGACCCGCCTCGGCGACAATGAACCCGGTGTGATGCACCGCGAGGAGCTCCCGGCTTTCATTGTCGATCTTCTCCTGGCCTCGGCCTGAAGCTGTCGCGTTTGCTCCTTCACGTCGCGGGTTTCGAATTCCTCCTCGATGATGTCGCGCAGCGAGATCGGCTTGCCGCAATCGGGGCAAAACACCTTGTCCTTACGTGACTTGGGCGCCTTGTCGATCGTGGGCTGGTCCGCGAAGCGCTGGCCGTAGGAGTCGCAGCGCTTGTTACCGCACGCATAGTGCCGCAGGCGCAACACGTTATGGGCGTGCTGCACGAGGTGCCCTGCACGGTCATCTGTGCACAAGCCGTTCCACCGCCGCCTTCGCTTCCTCTGTCAGCCGAGCTTCCGGAGCGCCGGCTGCCAGATTCCTGAGAAGGCCGCGGGCTTCCGCGGTGGCGATGTGTTCGAGGACTTGAACGCCTCGGATGTCCCGGAGCGCCTGGACATCGCGGACCACAAGGGTTGGGAGGGCCAACAGGGACTCGATGCGGTGCCGGAGTTCAAGCGTCGGCTTCCGGGCCAAAGCGTTCAGCAAAGCGGGCCGGGCCTGGGGAAGCAGTTTTTCCAATTCCGTGGCTGCCTTGGTGCGGCGGACAAAACTGTCATGGTCGAGATCCGCAATCAGGTCGGCGATCCGTCGTTGTGCCTGGGGAGCATGCAACTTCATGCGGAGCAAAGCCGTTGCGGCATCGCCGGCCGCGATCAACTGCCCAACAGCTTGATGGGCTTTTCGTGCATCCGAGCTTGCCAGGTCTTCCCACCAGGCGGCCAGTTGCTGTGCGTCTGCTTTTATGACCAGAGATTGATAATGCGCACCAAGAGATGACAGGTCCCAAAGGAGAATGGTGCTGTCCGCGTGACCGGTCGCCAGGAGCCTAGAGTCGCGAGAAAATGCGAGTGACGTGACGCGGGCCGCGGTGCTCGTCCGCTGGAACAGCTCTGCGCCCGTGAACATGTCCCAAAAACGCAGCGTGTTTCCGTGCGAGACACTGACAATCGTTCGGCAGTCCGGCGCCAGGGCGACGCGAATGCAATAATCGTCAGGCCCACTCTCCTTCAGGGTAATCGCCAGGCACTCCTTACCCGAGCGCAATTCCCAAACATGAATGCTGTGGGGACCAACCCCAACCCATTGACCTTCCCATTTCCAGGCGTGGGTTGTAGCCGTGACCAGGGATCGACCGTCCGCCGCCGTCGCCGCGCGCATGAAATCGCGGTCGGCATGGCACAAAGCAACCTCAATTCGTCCTGTCTCGATGTCAACAACCACCAGCTCCCTGGAGTCCCGGGTGAAACCGATGAATGTCTTGCCATCGGGCTGAAACTGGGAGAAGGAAACATTCCGGGGCATAACGAAGGTTTTGCGGACCTTTCGCGCGGCCAGATCCCAGAAATCAAAGAAATACTCCGCATCCCCCGTCGGTAGGTCGGTCCGCCAACGGGCCCGGAGAGATGTCCCAGTGCAACCGTCGGGTGAAATGACGAAGGCCACTAACTCATTCGATCTAGCCGGCTCCGCCGGCGGGGCAAAACTTTGCAGGCGCCGGCCTGTCCGCCAGTCGTAAAGGGATAGCCTGTCGTCCCGCCCGCTGGACAGGAAAGCTCCCTGCGCGGAAACGATGGACAGTGCCATGGCGTAGTGCCCTTCATCCGACAGCCGGTGAAGACTTCGGCCACTGGCGATGTCCCAGACGCGCATGGTGTCATCGTGGGCAGCCGACAGAAGGAATCGGCCATCCGGGGTGAAACAAACCGACTCCACGCGATCTTCATGGGCCGGTTTTGTCAGCAGTTCCTTGCCGGTGGCGGCGTCCCAC
>DASZFN010000212.1:0-24522 GCA_035939715.1 Gemmataceae bacterium
CGCGACATCTTCCATCCGGTTTGCAAGCCTCGGCCGCGGAACAGCTCTTTCTGGAGGCGCTCAACGACGCCCGCGCTAATCCTGCGGCTTATGGAGCTGCTATCGGGGTTGACCTGTCCGGCGTCGCGCCTGCTCCGCCCCTGGCTTTCAATGCCGAACTCATGCAAGCAGCCCAATCCCATGCGCAGGACATGAACGAGCGCGCCTACTTCGATCACACGACTCCCGAGGGATTGGACCCGGGAGCGCGCATCACGCAGGCCGGCTTCTTCTGGACAAGGTGGGGCGAAAGTCTGGCCGGCGGCAGCGCCTTTCCCAAGCCGGCAGATGCGCTGCGTGCTCTGATCATTGACCAGGGTGTTCTGGACGTAGGCCATCGCAGGCAGTTACTGGCCATCGATAGCAAGTTTCAAAAGCAGAATCAGGTTGGTATCGGCATTGTGCAATCAGGCAGCGGACCGTTGCGTAACTACTATGTGATCGATACAGCCGCCGCCCCGAACGCTGGCCCGTTTCTGACCGGTGTGGTCTTCAACGATAAGAACGGCGACGGCAGGTATGCCGCAAGCGAAGGACTGGCCGGCGTCAGCATCACCGTGGCCGGGGTGGGCGCCACCATGACGTTCGACTCCGGCGGTTACACCTTGTCCGTGTCTCCCGGCACGTACACGGTGACCGCCAGAGGTGGCGGCTTGCCTGCCCCGCACACGCGCACGGTCATCGTGGGCAATGAGAATGTACGTCTGAATTACAGCGCGGCCGATGACGGGACTATCAACAAGCTTTACCAGGCTGTTCTTGGCCGGTCCGCTTCGACAACTGAGATTACCGCCTGGCTGCCCACCCTCGATGATCTTGGCGTTACGGCTCTGGCAGCCGCGCTCGAGCGATCTAAGGAAGCTTGCACGCGGCGCGTGGACGAGTGGTATGTTCGCTATCTAGGCCGCCATGCCGGCAACGGGGAGGAGTTTGGTTGGGTGAATGCCTTGTCACACGGCGCCACCGAGGAGGATGTCCAGGCGAGCATCCTGTCGTCTCCGGAGTTCCTTGCCCGCGCCCTGCTGCTCACACGCGGCGGCAGCGCTGAGGAAGCTTATGTACAAGCGCTCTACGCGCTTCTGCTCGGCCGCGCCCCTGTATCGGCCGAGGTGAACGGCTGGATCAGCAAGATTTCCACCGCAGGTTGGCAGAGCGTGGCGGCTGCTTTTCTTGGCGCGCTCGAGTATCGGAACGACGCCGTGAAGGGCTACTACTCAGGCCTGCTGCAGCGCAAGAACGCGCCCCTAGAGACGGAAGTCGCTGCCTGGGCTGCAGCAGATATGGATCTCGAGGCGATCCGTATAGCCATGGAGAGCAGTACGGAGTTTCTTTTACAGGGATCATGACGAGCGTTTTCATTGTCCCCCCGTCGCGGCGCCATTCTTCTGGCTCGTGAGCCGGAGCGTGAGGTCCAGTTCTTTGACAAGGTCCTTGGCCGGGATCACCAGCGGTTTGGCCTTGCCCGTATTGGGCAGGATGACAACTTCTGCGCTGGCGCCGCCATGACCCTGCCATGCCGCGATGGTATTCAGCGTGGCTTCCGCGCTCAGGCCGGCGAACGCGACCAGCGAAAAGCGCTTGTCGAGCGGATTCACCCCTGCGGCCAGCACGGCACTGCCGGGGTGCGCGTACGTTTCATTGACCACGACGAAGGACCGGCTGCCGAACTGGATGGGGAAGTCAGACGCAAAGCGCTTGACCAGCGTGTTGCTGTCTGGCCGGCCTATCAGCAGGACGTGGTGGGCTTTCATTTCTTCATCCGTCACCGCGCGGTCGCTCTTGATCGGCACGGTGAAGTTCGCGTGCCGTTGGATGATCGCCTTCTGCAGCGCCTCGGCGGCTTCGCGATTGCTCGGCACTTCATCGGCGGTGCCGTAGACGATGAGCGTATGCGCCAGTTCGCCATAGAAGGAATAAATGGAGAAGGGGCCGCCGTTGGCGCGCGCGAGCGTGCCGAACTTATCCAGCACCAGCCGGACCGGGCGGTGTGTTGTCTCGAAAGTAAAGGACGGCTGGGCCGTGGACATCGGAATCAGCTTCTGCTCTTCGCCCGCGGTCGTGACAATGGTGAGCGGCACGTCCGCCTCCGGCGCAGTGGAGGTGCGCGCCAGTTTGCCTTCAAGGACATAGCCTTTGCCCTGGTGCGTGACCTTGGCGTGACTGATGAAATACCTGGGGATACCCGCCTGGGTGAGCCAATAGGAAAAGAATTCGTCCAGCTTCTTTCCGGATTTGCTTTCCATGTGCGCCTGGAACTCGGCCGCGGTGACTTCCTTGCCGGCATAGGCGCGGCCAAAAGCTTCCATGGCTTCATCGAAAACTTTGTCGCCAAGCAGACGGCGCAGCTCATGCAGCACAAGCACGCCCTTGCCGGATGCTATCTGGTACCAGTCGCTCCGTGCGCTGAGCGCGTGCGTCTCTGCCAGGGGCACTTCATGACCGGAGGCAGCGCCGGTCAAGTAATTGCTGCGGTAGGCAAACAAGCTGAGGCCAAGCTGCTCGCGCTGGCGATCCGTCAAACCAGAGTGGTGGCGATTCTCCATGCTGTGCTCGCGAGCCACGATGCGCTCGTAGTCCGCGAAGGCGGCAGCCAGCCAGATATCGGCATCTGCTTTCGGCTGCAAAGTGCCGTGCCAGGCGGGTTTGTTTTCGGATGCATGCTCGTCGTCCTGAGCCACGACCGTCCGCGCGCCACCATCTATTTTCTCGGGAACGTCGACCGCTACCGGCCCGCTCGCGGGATCAAGCGGCGGCGGGGCCTGGGGGTGCAAGATCGTCCACGGATTGCTGACCAGCGGCTTGATGTCGGCATAGCGTTGCCGTTCCTGCTGCGAGGGCTGCCAGGTGCGGCCCAGCGGCGGACCGAAAAGCGCCCAGGTCTTGAGCTCCTTCGCCATGCTGCTGGTGGTGAACTTGGCGTCCAGCGAGTGATAGGCGGCCAGCGGCGGTGTGGTAAAGGCCAGCTTACCGAAATCGGCGCCAATCTTTCCCTTGTGCTGCTGATAGAGCGTTTGCCAGGTCTTATCGCGGTCCGAGGGGCAGAAGACCACATTCGCCGGCCGATCGTCGACGCTGGCGATGGTCTCCAGGCGCACGTCAAGGTCCTTGGTATTGTTGCAGCCCCAGTAGAAACCCTCCGTGCCGCCGAACCATTCGTTCTTGCTGCTGCGGTATAGTTTGCTCTTGGCGGTGCCCAGCTCGAACATGGCGATCTCATTGGTCTTGATGTCGGCAAGCAGCCATTCATTCGTGTAAAGACCGTTATTGCCGCTCTTCAGAATCTCCACCGCCTGGTCGATACTGTCCGCGTACTGCAAGGCCTGGCGAATGCGCGAGCCGACGCTTTTGCCGTTTATGTCGAAGGTGGTCTGGGCGATGGTCGTTTCCGTGACGAGGAGGCCGGCGTCGTTCAGGTAATAGTCCATGCCGCTCTGGATGCCGCCGGGATAGCTCTGCATGAGGACGCGATGGCCGTTTTCCGGCTTGACATCCAACCAGACGTTATAGAAACGCGCTGGGTAGAGACCGAACATGGTGATGTGGCCGAAGACGATCTTGCCGTCCGCCGTGGCCGAACCATTGGCGGCAAAGGCGCTGCAATGCATCGGCTTGGCCGGCGGCGTCGGACGGGGCTGGACCTGCGGGAACTTAATGCCTTCCAGACCCGTGGGAGTCGCCTCCAGGGCCGAGGGGAGAGTTTCAATCTCCGGCCAGACATTCACGCCGACGATATCGACCAGGTCAATGGGCCGGTTGTCGTACTTGGCGCCGGCGGCGGCGGCGCCATCGGCAATGCCTTTCATCTCTTCCAGATATTCCTTTTCAAAGCGGCGCAAGAACAGCGCGTTGATAAGCGTGCGCGCATTGCGCCAGCCGGTGGCAGGCGCCTCATGGCTCATCAAGGTGGCCGAATTGTGCACAAACGCCGCGATCTCCGGGGCCAGCAGCCGTCCGTGCTGGTAGCCGCGTTCGTACGGCTTGCCCTCGATATGGAGGACGATCCAGCCCGCCTGCGGATAGCGATAGGCCGGGCCGTAACGCTGCACCGACTTCGGATCGGGCTGATAGTCGCGGGCCGGCGTCGCCGCCTGGATACCGGCCGAACCGGCCAGCCAACAAATCGTGACCATAACGAGGCAGCGTCGCAAGGAATGCATGGTTCGTCCCCATTGAAAAAGAACCGGAGAGGAAACGGCTTTGCTGTCCTGGAGAGTAGTGCTCATTATGCAACAAGGCCGGGCCGAGGGCAAAGCAATCTTGGCTGGAGCTAAATCTTTTCCAGCCGTTCGAGCGTCCGCTCGTTCCGTACATTGCCCGTGTTGAGAGTCGATGCCGGCTCGAAAAGCAGG
Source organism: Gemmataceae bacterium (assembly GCA_035939715.1). Taxonomy (GTDB): domain Bacteria; phylum Planctomycetota; class Planctomycetia; order Gemmatales; family Gemmataceae; genus DASZFN01. Next base: position 4,389 of record DASZFN010000212.1, read on the forward strand.
ACATGGGCCTCTTCCTCAGCAACAGGCCGGTGCTCGACGCCGCGCGGCACGATCAGAAATTCGCCCTCTTCCAGCCACACCTGCCGATCGCGAAATTCCATGCGGAACCTGCCCTTGACCACGAGAAAGAGTTCATCCTCGTTGTCATGGTGATGCCATACAAAAGGTCCCTGGAATTTGACGAGTTTCACGTACTGGCCGTTCAATTCCCCAGCGATCTTGGGGCTCCAATGCTGGTTGAAGCTGGAAAACTTGTGGCGAAGATTGATCTTGTCCATGGCATCTCTCTCTTCATGAATTGATCAGCCCAAAGGCCCGAACGGGAAACGTTCCCATGGCTTTCACCTTGACGGGGACGGCAGAAAAACGCACCGCGGCGTCCGGTAACTCTTCCAGGCCGCAGAGGTGCTCGACCACGGGGATCTCGGCGGCGAGCAGCACCGAGTGCACCGGCCTGGTCAGGTCCGCGGTGTCGTCGATATTGAGCGAATCAATGCCGACCAGCGCGGCGGCATGCTCCCGAAGCCATTCGGCCGCGTCCTTTGTCAGGAAAGGGTGTCCTTCAAAATATTGGTCGGTGCGCCAGTGCCTGGACCATCCCGTGTGCACCAATACCGCCTTGCCTGCTACGGAAAGACCCGCAAAGGCCGCCTTACCGAGGGCCCGGTCCCTCGTTTTGTCCCAGCGAACTACCACGCTGTCCAGATTGGCGATCTTGTCGAGAGGCAACTCCGACAGGTCCTTGCCGTCCGCATAGCGATGAAAGGGCGCATCGAGGTAGGTGCCGGTATTCGCGACCATTTCGATCTTGCCGATATGGAATTCCGTGCCCGCGGCATAGTGGCCCCGCGACTCCTCCCGGCTGAGGAAGTCGCACACCAGCGGCGCGGGCAGACCGCGATAGGTGATCATGCCGCTTTCCACGACATGGCTGAGGTCAATGAGGCGTGGTCGCGTCACGATTGCCTGGGTCCTCGGGGTTCAGGTTCGATGAATTCCACGCGATTGCCGAATGGATCGCGGAATTCCAAGCGGTTGTAGCCCGGTATGGGGACGCCGTCGAGCAGTTGCGTCCCCGCAGCCATGAGCTTCGCGCGCCACTCCTCTAGGTTGTTAACTTCATATGCGATATGCGCCTTGGTGGCGAGGCGCGTCACGCCATCTTCGACCCCGATATGCACCTGCCGCTCGCCGACCTGAAGCCATAAACCGCCTCGCTTGTCCAGGCTGGCAGGCTTGGGAATCTCCTGAAGGCCCAGCAATCCACAGTAAAACCTTTTGGCCTCTGGCTCGGCGCCTCGGGGAATTGTCAGCTGGACGTGATGAATGGCGAGAATCATTTCGCTATTCTAATCGTTCCCACCTCGTTTTGCTGGTCTGCTTTTCCGCGAGGCAAGTGCGGGTTCGATTTGCTATCATCAGGACGGAGGGCATCATGAATGTAACGCCTCGGCTTCTTCTACTTTCGCTAGCCGTCGTGGCGCTGGCAAGCACAAAAGCCAGGTCGAATCCCCCGGCCGTGCGTTTCAGTCGCGATATCCTGCCCATCCTTTCGCAGAACTGTTTCCAGTGTCATGGTCCGGATGAGAAAGCGCGGAAGGCAAAACTACGGCTGGACAATCGCCAGGGCGCCCTGCGTGTGATTACTCCGGGCAATATCGCCGCCAGCGAACTCTTTCGCCGCATCTCCAGCGATGATCCGGACGAGCGTATGCCCCCCGCCAAAACGAATCGTGTGCTGACCGGCACGCAGAAGGACTTGCTCCGACGCTGGCTTGACGAGGGAGCGGAATGGGGCAAACATTGGGCCTACGAGACGCCGGTACGGCCGGCTTTGCCGCATGTGAACCGCCGCAGCTGGGCCAGTAATCCCATCGATCATTTCATCCTGGCGCGGCTGGAAAAAGAAGGTCTGAGTCCTTCGCCCGAAACCGCTCGGGAGATCCTTATCCGCCGGGTCTGCCTCGACCTGACCGGTTTGCCGCCCACGCCGCGCGAGGTCGCCGCCTTTCTCGCCGACCATTCGCCCGCGGCTTATGAAAAGCTCGTGGACCGGCTGCTCGCCTCGGAACGCTACGGCGAACGCATGGCGCTGGACTGGCTCGACGATGCTCGCTTCGCGGACACGAACGGCTATCAGAATGATTTTGCCCGCACCATGTGGCCCTGGCGCGACTGGGTGATCGCTGCCTATAACCGCAACCTGCCCTACGACCGCTTCGTCATGGAACAGCTTGCCGGCGATATGCTCCCCGGAGCGACGCTGCAACAGAAAATCGCCACCGGCTTCAACCGGAACAATCGCACTGTCACCGAAGCAGGGTCAATCGATGAAGAATGGCGCGTGGAAAACGCCGTCGACCGCGTGGAAACCACCGCGACCGTCTTCCTCGGTTTGACCATGGGCTGCGCCCGCTGCCACGATCACAAGTACGATCCCATCTCGCAGAAGGAGTTTTATAGCTTCTTCGGCTTCTTTAACAGCGTCAACGAGAAAGGTGTCTACACGGAGCAGCCTGGCAATGTGCCGCCGCTGGTGCACCTGGGCGCTCCAGAGGATGAGCGGCGTTTGCGACAGCTCACGGCTTCCCTGGCCGCCGCCGACAAGGCCGCCCGCGACTACCAAAAAGGGGACGCAGCTCTTTTCGCCAGGGAAGCCAGGGCGGCGGCGGACAAGTTTCGCCGTGAGAAGGCAGAACTCGAGAAGAAAATCCCTTCGGTCATGGTCATGGAGGATTTGCCCAGTCCGCGCGCCACCTTCGTCCTCAAGCGCGGCCGCTACGACATGCCTGACAAAAACGAAAAGGTTGAGCCCGGCGTGCCGGCCTGCCTGTCTCCCATGCCGGCCGGGACGCCGCACAATCGGCTCGGCCTGGCGCGCTGGCTCGTAGATCCGGCCAATCCGCTGACGGCGCGCGTGGCCGTCAACCGCTTCTGGCAGCGCTATTTCGGAACCGGCCTGGTCAAGACCACCGAAAACTTCGGGCTTCAGGGCGAGCCGCCGTCGCACCCGGAATTGCTCGATTGGCTGGCCAGGGAGTTCATCCGTACCGGTTGGGACATGAAGGCGATGCAAAAGCTGATCGTGATGAGCGCGGCGTACCGGCAATCGTCGAAAGCCACGCCGGAACTGTTGCAGCGTGACCCGGAAAACCGCCTGCTGGCGCGCGGCGCGCGTTTGCGCCTGCCGGCCGAGGTCCTTCGTGATAATGCCCTGGCCGTCAGCGGTTTGCTGGTCGAAAAGGTCGGCGGGCCATCGGTCCGCCCGTATCAGCCGGCCGGCCTGTGGGAAGAACTGGCCGGCGGCGCAGGCGAAGGGCCTTATGTGCAAGACAAAGGGCCGGGACTCTACCGCCGCAGCCTGTACATTTACCGCAAACGGACCGTGCCCCATCCCACCATGGCGACGTTCGACGCCCCCAGCCGGGAAGTCTGCTTTGTGAAACGCGCCCGCACGAACACACCCTTGCAGGCCCTGGAGCTATTGAACGATGTGACCTACGTCGAAGCGGCCCGGCATCTCGCGGAATTGATGTTGACCGAGGGGGGCGCAACATCCGAGCAGCAAATCGCCTTCGCCTTTCGCCGCGCCACGGCCAAGGCGCCCGAGGCAACCGAGCTGCGCGTGCTTAAGCGCGGCCTCGAACGTTATCGGCGCACGTTTCAAAACGATCCAGAAAAGGCACGGCAGTTCATTCGCCAGGGCGACAGTCCAGCCAATGACAAGCTGGACAGCGCAGAACTGGCGGCCTACAGCGCCGTGGCCAGCGTGATCTTGAACCTGGACGAGACGATTACCAAGGAATAATGCAGCAAGTCGTTATCGATAAGCCGTACCGGTTTTTGCCGCCTTATCCCGGCGAGTTCTGGGTCCGGCTGATGCGCCGGTTTCTGCCTTATTACTTGAAGCGCGCCTGGGGCATTGCGACGGCCGACATCCGCGGGCTGAAGTATCTGCAGGATTCCGTCGCCGCCGGCCACGGCATCCTCCTGGCCGCCAATCATCCTCGGCCTTGCGATCCTCTGGTTATCGGTCTCCTGAGCCTGCCCATCGACCGCGCGCTCTATTCCATGGCCAGCGCCCACATGTTCGTGGAAGGAGGCAGGCTGCGCGGCTGGCTGGCGCACCGGCTGGGCGCCTTCAGCGTGCACCGCTGGGGCATGGACCGCGAGGCCTTGAAGGCGGCGATCAATATCCTCGTCGAGGCCCGCAGGCCCCTGGTGATCTTTGCTGAGGGCCACATCACGCGCACCAACGACCGTCTCGCCTCTCTGCTGGACGGCACCGCCTTCATTGCCCGCGCCGCCGCCAGGCAACGCGACAAGGCCACGCCGCCTGGAAAGGTTGTTATTCACCCGGTGGCCCTCAAATATTTTTTCGAAGGCGATCTTGAGGCTAGCCTTGTACCGGTCCTGAACGATATTGAAATGCGTCTATCCTGGCGGCCGCAGGGCCAGCAACGCCTGGAGCAGCGCATCACGAAAATCGGCGAAGCTCTGCTGGCGCTCAAAGAAATCGAATACCAGGGCACGCCGCGCTCCGGACCCATGGGGCCGCGGCTAGAGGCTCAGATCGATTGCCTGCTGGAGCCCCTGGAAAAAGAGTGGCTCGGCGGGCGCCGGGAGCCGGGCGTCGCGGAACGCGCCAAGCTGCTGCGCACCCGGATCGTGCCCGGCCTGGTGTCGGAAGATTTGTCCCAGGCCGAACGCGACCGCCGCTGGCAACAGCTTGCCGATATCTACCTGGCGCAGCAGCTCGCCTGCTATCCTCCCGACTACCTCGCGGGCAATCCCACCCCGGAACGACTGCTCGAAACGGTCGAACGCTTTGAAGAGGACCTTACGGATGTGGCACGCATTCATCGGCCGCTGCGCGTGGTCATGCAGATCGGCGAAGCGCTCGCCGTTAGCCCCGCCAAAGAAAAGAGCAGCGGCGAGGATCCGCTTATGGTGGAACTCGATCAGCGCTTGCGCCAAATGATTTCGACGCTCGCCGAGCAACGCCCCGTCTGACATGCTCCATCTCGTTCCCAGGCTCTGCCTGGGAACCAGCTTCGCTGCCCTTGTCGGACACAGGCACCTTCCGTTAGAATACATCGTTCCCAGAAAAACGAAGCGAGGAGCGCCATGAAAGACGGCATTCATCCCCAGTACGTGGAAGCCACCGTGACCTGCGGTTGCGGCAACAAGTTTGTCACGCGCAGCACCAAGAAGAACATCACGGTCGAGATTTGCTCCGCTTGCCATCCCTTTTTCACCGGCAAGATGAAGTACGTGGACACTACCGGCCGCGTCGAGAAGTTCCAGAAAAAGTACAACTGGGACAAGCGCAAGAAGGAAGCCGCCGGCGCCGGCAAGGAAGAAGCCCCGAAGTAGCTGCCTCATCTCTGCAAGCGCCCGCAGGCGTTGCGGCCGTTCCCGGCCTGCTTATCGTGCCACGCCTGACCTATTGGCATTCATCACCCTTTTAGCTCCCTGGCTGGGAGAGTTTCCATGCCGGCAGACGTTCCGCGATGGCCGAGCTATGAAAAATCGTTGGCGCGCTATTCCGAGGTCGAGCAATTTCTCGGCGACCCGGTCGTAATCGCAGACCGTACGCGCTACGCCCAGCTCGCCAAGGAGCACGCCAGCCTGGCCAAATCGGTCAAACTGTATCTCGAATACCAGAAAATCGTCGCGGACGCCGCCCAGACAGAAGCCTTGCTGGCCGCGGAAGCCGATGCCGACATGCGCCATTACCTGGAAGAGGAGCTGGCCGGCCAGCGCCGGCAACAACAGACGTTGCAGACGCGCCTCGAAGACCTCCTGCTCGTCGAGGGAGAAAACTTCGCCAGCATCGTCATGGAAATCCGCGCCGGCACGGGCGGCGACGAGGCGGCGCTATTCGCCGGCGATCTCTACGACATGTACACCCACTATGCCCGCGACAAGGGCTGGAAAGTCGAAGATATCTCCTTCAGCGCGGGTGAGCACGGCGGCTTCAAGGAGATCGTCTTTAGCGTCAGCGGCGACGATGCTTTTCAGCATCTCCGTTACGAGAGCGGCGGCCATCGCGTGCAGCGCGTGCCGAAAACCGAACAGCAGGGGCGCATTCACACCTCTGCCGCCACGGTGGCAGTGCTTCCCGAGCCCGATGAGGTCCAGGTCGAGATTCGCGACCAGGACCTGAAGTGGGAACGCATGCGGGCGGGCGGCGCGGGCGGTCAACACGTGAACAAGACGGAAAGTGCCGTGCGCATCTGGCATCTGCCCACCGGCCTGGAAGTGAAATGCCAGGACGAACGCAGCCAGCACAAGAATTACGATCGCGCCCTGCGCATTCTCCGCAGCCGATTGTATGAGATGCAGCAACAAAAGCTGCACCGGGAGCGCGCCGAACAGCGGCGCACGCTCATCGGCTCCGGCGACCGCAGCGAGCGCATCCGCACCTATAATTTCCCGCAGAACCGCGTCACCGACCACCGCATCAACCTCAACCTCTACAAGCTGGACGCCATCATCGCCGGAGAAATGGAAGAACTCATTCAGGCGCTGAAGGATTTCGACAAGAAACAACGGCTGCAACAGGAGTGAAATTGTGGCCCAGCCGACAAGCACCGAACAGCAAGGCTGGACGATCGGCCGCCTGCTGGATTGGACCGCCGGGCACCTGGCCAAGAAGGGGTCGGAATACCCGCGGCTGGATGCCGAGGTGCTTCTGGCCCATGCCCTTGGTTGCCGGCGCATCGATCTGTACACGCGTTACACCGATGCGGCCCCCGAAGACGCCCGCCAGCGCTTTCGCGAACTGGTGCGGCAGCGCCTGGGCGGCTGCCCGGTGGCCTACCTGGTGGGGCGCAAGGAGTTCTTTTCTCTGCCGTTCGAAGTGACGCCGGCTGTGCTGATCCCGCGCCCGGAGACGGAGTTTGTCGTCCTGGAATGCCTGCGTCTCGCCAAGGAAATGGCCGAGCCGCGCGTGCTGGACCTTGGCACCGGCTCGGGAAATATCGCGGTCGCCGTGGCCCAGCAGCATAAGACCGCTCGACTCACTGCCGTCGACCGAAGTCCCGACGCGCTGGCCGTGGCAGCCCGCAATGCCGCCAAGCACGGGGTCGCCGACCGCATAGGCTTCCTGGAGGGCGACCTCTTCAGCCCGCTGCCGTCCGGGGCGCAATTCGATTTCATTCTCAGCAATCCGCCCTACATCCCGCACGAAGATCTCGACAAGCTGCCCGAGGGCGTGCGCCATTATGAGCCTGCCCTGGCGCTGGATGGTGGGCCTGGAGGCTTTGAGACCTTTGATCGCCTCCTCGCCGGGGCAGGCAGCTATCTGGTCTGCGGCGGACATCTCATTATTGAAATCGGCACTCCTCAGCATGAACCGGCCCGGCAGCGGTTCACCTCCCATCCCGAATTTGTCCTTGCGGACACGATTTACGATGGGTCACGCCATCCCCGTGTGCTCCGCGCCTGTAAGAGGTGAAGCAGGTTGGAGTTTGGCAGAGAGCAGCTAGATAGTTCACACCTGGCCGGCATGTCATTTGCACGGCTTTTTCGCGAGTTCAATTAACGTCGTCTTCATACGCTGCCATTGGTGGAATCCCGTAATCCTGGAGGCAACCCTCGCGTTTGAGGTGCCGGTACGTTAGCCGGCGCGCCCATTCGATTTTGTCCTCCGGCAGGTCGCCGATGGTTCCGTCCGGCAGAAGAATGCCCGCCACGGCGTGCAGCACAAACTGGTCGTGGGCGATCTCTACCATGCCCTTTTCCAGCGGTCCGGGCGGTACGGCTTCCTTGGGATGACTGTGGACCAGAATGGGCAAGGGGACATCATTGGAAGAAAATGGTTCCTTGCCCCGGGACCATAAACTCATGTCCGCTTCCTCCGTAGGTCCGGGTCGGGAAAGGATTTGTCCAGTCAGGATCAGAATCCTGGCCTACCTTGTTAGATTTTTGGCCGAACCGGCAAATTCTGCACGAAATTGGAGTGACGACCCCACTATTTATGGAAAGTAGCCTTCGGCTTCCTTTCCGAGGAGAACCTGCCGTGCGTTTGACATTGCGAACTTTGCTGGCGTACCTTGATGATACTCTCGAACCGTCGGAGGCCAAGCTGATCGGTCAAAAAGTGGCCGAAAGCGACGCCGCCCAGGAGCTGATTGCCCGCATCAAGCAGGTGACGCGCCGCCGCCGCCTGACGTCACCGCCAGCCACCGGTCCCGGCGTCAAGCTCGATCCTAACTTGATAGCCGAATACCTGGATAATGTCTTGACTCCGGACCAGCTCGCCGAGGTGGAAGAGACCTGCCTCGCATCCGATACGCACCTGGCCGAAGTCGCGGCCGCGCATCAGATTCTCACCCTCGTGCTCGGCGAACCGGCCCTCGTGCCGCCCACGGCCCGGCAGCGCATGTACGGCCTGATTCACGGCCGGGAAGCCATTCCTAACCGCAAGGCCTCGACTGCGTCCGTCGGCCAGGGCGCGATCGAACCCGCCCACGCCGGCGCAGATGACGCGGACGATACGCTCCTGCTCGGCTTGTCGCTGTCGCGGCCGGGCAGCTGGGCCCGCTGGTTGTTGCCCGTCGTGGCGGCTTGCCTGTTGCTGGCGGCGGGCCTGGCTATCTGGATGGCCGTTTCGCCCGGCATCCGGCCCCCTGTGCCGAACAACAAGATGCCGGTGGACAATTCGGCGGCGCTTGCTCTGGCCAATCCCAATCAGACCGTCAATTCTGCCGAGCAAACCGACAAGAGCAAAACCGAGCCGCTGGTGGTTTCGGACAAGAAGAATGAGCAGCAAAAGAACGAAGGGACCGCCACGCAGAAGACGGAGGGGGAAAGCAAGACCACCAAGACCACGTCAAAGTCGGAGGAAACGGCCACGAAGACGGCGGCGGAGACCAAGCCGGCCTCCAAACCGCCGGCCGTGTTGCCGCCGCGCACCGAGCGCCACGACGTGGCACGCATGACTATCATGCCCAACTGGCCCAGCGTTCTCCTGCAACAAACCACGGACAGGCCGACATGGCAGCGGCTGCGGCCGGAGAGCCGCGTTTTCACGACCGACCTGCTCATGAGCTTGCCCGGCTATCGAAGCCAACTGCTTACGGATAACGGCGTGCAGCTTCTACTCCGGGGCAACCTGCCCCAGCTTGCTCCTCTGCCTGTCCTCGAAAGCGCTATTGTGCTCTACCAAAACGCGGACGTGGATGTCGATTTCAAGCTCGACCGCGGCCTGGTCCTGCTCAGCAATCAGAAAGCCACCGGCCCGGCCCACGTGCGCGTCCGTTTCCACAACGAAGTGTGGGATGTGACGCTGCCGGACCGCGGCACCGAGGTCGGTGTTGAGCTGACCGGCGCCTGCCGGCCCTATAGCAAGGAACCAGGCGGGACAGAGCCGGGCAGCAGGCTTACCGTTTACGCCCTCAAGGGCAAGCCGGCCTTGCAGATTCGCTACCGCGACATCCCCCTGCCGGTGCCGTCCCTCTTCATCTGGGACAGCAACTATGGCACGGCTCCCGGGCCCAAGCCCCTGGAGGGCGTCCCGGACTGGGCCGTCAACAAGGTGGCGCCGCAGAACAAGGATGTCCAGGGCATTGAAAGCGCCCTGAAGTCCCTGGCCAGCCGACTGATCGCCAAGGATGCCACCGACGTGGTGCTCGGCGAAGCCTTGCACGACGAGGATCCGGCAGGACGGGTCGTGGCCGTCCATTGCCTGGGCGCCGTCGGCGACTGGTCCAATCTCATCGACGCCCTGGCCGTGGACGTCGAGCGCCGCTGGGACCTGCGCATCCTGGCCATCCACGAGCTGCGATTCCTGCTGGGTCAGGACGCCAAGAACGACCAGAAGCTTTTTTTGGCCCTGAAGCAGAAAAATTACAAGGACCCCCAGGCACAGACCGTGCTCGAGCTGCTCCACGGCTATAGCGAGGACGACTGGACCAACCCCGGCACGCGGGCTGCCGTCGTCGATTACTTGATGAGCGATAAGCTGGCTATCCGGCAACTGACGCATTTCCTGCTTGCCTCCCTCATCCCGGAAGGCCGGAAGATTCCGTATGATCCGGCGGGGGACAGCGACCAGCGCGAGCGCGGCTACACGGAATGGCGCAAGGTCGTCCTGGGCGTCAAGCCGGGCGGCGGTAAGGCGAAGGGGAGCTAAAGTTCGCCAGGCGGAACTATTGCGACGTGACAACGAGGGTACGCTTGCGATAGGATGTTGGTGGCGGCGGCGCTGATCGTCAGTATTTTGGGCAAGAATCGCAATCCGCACGAGGTACCTTTCCATGATTCGCCACGTTCTGGCTGTGCCTTTGCTCCTGGCCATGGTTCTGGTCCTGGGCGTTCGCGCCGATGACGCCGCCAAGACGCCGCCCAAGACCGGCGATCGCGACGATGCCGCCATTCGGCAGGAGAGCCTCCAGCGGCAGTTCGGCGATTTCAAAACGGCCCTGTTTCGTTTGGCAGGCCGGCTGGAAATCAGCAGCCGGCAGGAGGACCGCGAACGTGCCGTCGTCCTCAAGAAAGCTATCGAGACCGCCAGCAGCAAGGCCATCGATCACCAGTTCGATACGCTCATCCATCTCCTCAAGGAAAACAAGGCGCTGAGCCTGAATGAAGTCAAGGAAGCGGTGGAGCAGAGCAAGCTCCTCGCCGACGATATTCACGCCCTGCTCGCCATCCTCTTGAGCGACGACCGCGACGCGCAAAACAGGAAAGAGCGCGAGCGCCTCGAGGCCCTTATCAAGTATCTCGACAAGATCATCCGCGACGAGAAAGTCGAACGCGCCAACACCGAGTCCGGGCGCATGGACAAGCAAAATCTGTTGAAGACTCAGCAAAAAATCACCAAGGCCACAGATGCCCTAGCCAAGGCCATGAGCAAGAGCAGCCAGGGCGACTCCAAGGGCAAAGGCAAGGACAGCAAGGATAGCAAGGGCGGGCAAGGCGAGCCGAAACCGGGCGAACCCAACAATGGCCCCCAGAAGGACGGCAAGCCTTCCGCCAAGAAGAACGACAAGCTCCCCGACCCGCAAGAGACCAGCGGCCGCAAGGAGATCCAGGAAGCAAAGGGCCACCAGGATGAAGCCGAAAAGGACATGGATAAGGAAAAGAACAAGGACGCCTCCGACAATCTCGATAAGGCCATCAGCAAGCTGGAAGAGGCGCGCAAGCGCCTGGAGGAACTCCTGCGCCAGCTTCGCGAGGAAGAGCTGCGGCGACTGCTCGCCAAGCTCGAAGGCCGGTGCCAGCGCATGCTGGCCATGCAGATCGAAGTCTACAACGGCACCCTGGGGGTTGAGCGCATCATCAACCAGAACGACGATAAGAAGGCCAGCCGCAACGAGGAGCAGCGCGCCTTGAAACTTTCCGACAGGGAGCGCGAGATCGTCCGCGAAGCGGACGTCTGCCTGAAGCTGCTGGAGAGCGAGGGCAGCGCTGTCGCTTTTACGGAAATCTTCATGGAAGTGCGCGATGATGCCCTCATCGTTACGCGCCGGCTCGGCAAGGCCGACGTTGGGCCGGTGACGCAGCAAACCGAACAGGACATTATCGCCATGCTCAAGGAGATGATCGAGGCTCTCAAGAAAGCCCAGTCGGCCGGCGGGGGCGGCGGCAACGGGGGCGGCAAGCCTCCGAATCAAGGCCTGGTTGATCTACTTGCGGAACTGAAGATGATCCGCTCCATGCAAATTCGTGTCAACAATCGCACGCTCACCTACGGCCGTCAATACCCGGGCGAGCAGGCCAATGATCCTGACATCCAGAAGGAGCTGCAGAACCTGGCCGAGCGGCAGCTGAAGATCTTCGAGGTCACCAACAACATCGCCCGCGGCAAGGCGGAAATGAAGCCGGGGCAATGAGCCTGGACGCAGTGAAGCGCGCCGACCTTACTGATACAATGTCTAACGAACGCAGCACGCAGGCTGTGGCCGGGCTTTGGGGCGCGACCACAGCCTCGCGTTTTGTTTCCCAAGGCCCAAAGGTGTCTATGTCTGCCTGCCGCAACCACTTTGCCGCGTCCGCCCGAGTTGTAGGACGGATTGCCAATCCGTCCTACGCAGCATGGCAGAACACCAGCCCGAAGCGCCAGCGAGGGCCTCGCTGGCGCTTCGGGCTGGTGGAAATTGGCGCATTTGCTTTACCGGTTCTGCTCTGCCTTACGGCTGCCGGGTTGGCTGGCGAACTCCACACCCTGGCTAACAAGACCATCTCCGGCGAACTCCTCAGCCTGTCTGACAAGGAAGTCGTATTCCGCTCTACCAAGGGAGAGGTCAAGACGCCCGTCGGCGATATCCTCGTGATTGAGCTCCAGCGGGAAACGCCCATAGCGACCGGTGTGAAATACGCGGACATCGAACTAATCGACGGCACCCTGCTGCACTGCTCCAAGTACAGCTTCAAGGCCAAAGAGCTGGAGGCGACGCTGGCCGGCTCGGAGCTAAAGATCAAACTGCCCATCGCCTACCTGAGCTATCTCCTGAACGACGCCCAGGAGCCTGCCATCCGCCAGGAATGGCAAGAAAAGTTCGTTGCCAAGAAAGGCAACCAGGATGTGCTGGCCATCCGCCGCGACGGCGTGACCAACGGCCTGGAAGGCACGCTGGGCGACGCCGCCAACGACAACGGCGAGATCTCCTTCGAATATGACGTCGGCGGCAGCAACAAGAAACGGGGTATCGACCCGCTCAAGTCGCTCGGACTGCTCTTCGTGCGTTCTCTCCCTCCCAACGCCCCGGCTTCTCTGTGCAAGGTTTTCGATGTCAATCAAAACTCCGTCATGGCCAGCAAGCTGGACATGGGCGCCAATAGCTTCACGGTGACGACCATCGCCGGAGTCAAGCTAGAATACCCCCGGCAGTCCGTGGCCCGGCTCGACTACAGCAACGACAAGGTCGTTTTTCTGTCGGATCTGAAGCCGGCCGAGCTGGTCGAAAAATCGAAGCAGGGCCGCAAGGACACCGTGCGCATGAACCGCAACCTGGACAACAACAACCCGATCGAGCTGGAAGACCAGGTCTACCCCAAAGGACTCGCCCTGCACGCCTACGCGGAGCTGGTTTACAACCTGGACGGCAAGTATCAGAAGTTCGATGCTGTCCTGGGCATGGACGCGAAGGTGGGCGGCAACGGCAAGCCGCAAGTTACCATCGAGGGCGACGGCAACAAGCTGTTTTCCGAAACCGTCACGCGCCAGGACAAGCGCCGCGATCTGTCGTTCTCCGTCAAGGGAGTCAAACAATTGCGCATTGTCGTCAGCTCGTCGGGACTTTTCGACTTTGGCGATCACGTGGATCTGGCCAATGCCAAGCTGAGTAAGTAGGGCGAAGGACTTAAAATGCCTGTTGCAAAATTGCTGCGTCCGGCCGTTTATGCCGCTCTGTTGGTCGCCGGACTCTGCGCGCTGGCTCTCTTCGGGATGCCGTTAAGCCGTGCCGATGACACGGACAAGCGCATTGAGGCGGCCGAGGCCAGGCGCATCGCTGTCATCGACAAGATCAAGCCGAGCGTTGTCGCCATCTTTGCCCCTGGCGGACAGGGCGGCGGCTCTGGCGTGGTCATCTCCCGCGACGGCTACGCCTTGACCAATTTCCACGTCGTACAGGGCTCCGGCCCGGTGATGCAGTGCGGCCTGCCCGACGGCGTTCTTTATGATTCAGTGCTGGTCGGCCTCGATCCCGTGGGTGATGTGGCCCTGATCAAGTTGTTGCCTAAAAAACCAGGCCAGGATTTCCCGGCCGCGCCGCTGGGTAATAGTGACAAGGTAAATCCAGGCGACTGGTCGCTGGCGATGGGCAATCCCTTCTTGCTGGCGACCGACTTCACGCCTACCGTCACCTACGGCCTGGTCAGCGGCGTCCATCGCTACCAGTATCCGGAGGGCTCCAAGGGGCTGCTCGAATACACCGACTGCATTCAGACGGACACCTCGATCAATCCCGGCAACAGCGGCGGGCCGCTCTTCAACATGGACGGCGAGCTCATCGGCATTAACGGCCGTATCTCCCTGGAAAAACGCGGCCGCATCAATTCCGGCGTCGGCTACGCGATTTCCATCAACCAGATCAAGAACTTCATGGGCCACCTCCGCGCCGGCTTGCAGGCCGACCACGCCTCCCTGGGCGCGATCATCGAGAACAGGACCGACGAGGGGCAGACGGGGATGATCGTCACCAGCATTCTGGAGAACTGCGACGCCCGCCGCCGCGGCCTTGACCTGAACGACGAACTGGTCTCCTTCGCGGGCCGGCCGATCGGCAGCCGCAATCATTTCCAAAACGTCATGGGACTCTTCCCCAAGGGCTGGCGCGTGCCGCTGGTTTATCGCCGCAATTCCGTGAAGCAGGAGATCCTCGTGCGCCTCATGGGCACGCAGCGCGGCGAGATCGACGACGACGGCAAACCCAAGCCGCCCCAGCCCGGTCCGCAACCGCGGCCGGCGCCGCCGGTGCCGAATTCCCCAGCCGCCAAGCTCTACAAGGCCAAGCCTGGCTTCGCCAACTTCTACTTCAATGAGCAGGAAACCAACCGGCTCTGGCGCGACTTCGTCAAGCACGGCGACTTTGCCTCACTGGCCGGCACCTGGACGATCGACGCCGACCTGCAACGCAAGGGCACTGTCGCCGGTTCGCGAATCTCGATAAGCGAGGAAAGGGACGCGAGCGGCAAGATCAACAAGACCCTGGCCAAGCTCTTCGTGGGCAATATCGGCTTCGTTCTGGAGCCCTTGAAGCCGGACCTATCGCCTGATGAGCTCAAACAGCCCACGGACGTTGGCGGCAGCGGCGGGTTGCTCATGGCTCTCTATCAGTATCGCCGTCTTCTCACCGCCGGACCGAAGGGCTTCGAGCAAGGTTTCAATCATGGCGGCTTCGAACCCTACTATCCCATGCCGTTAGATGGGTCGAAGCCGAAGAACTACAGCGACTTGCGCGTAGACACCGAGGTATTGCGCACCGAACACGCTGCGGTGACCGGAAAGTGGTTCTTTTCACAGAAAGATCAGCGGCTTCTGGGCGCCGAGATTACTGTGATTCGCGATGAGGATCCGTGCGAATTGTATTTTTCCGATTACAAGAAAGTGGACGGCCGGGAATTGCCGCACCGTATCGAAGTGCGTTACGGCAACGGTTCCTATGGCGTATTTGCGATCAAGAGCTATCAGCTTGCCGCCGGCAAGTAGATTCAGATTGAAGGTTTCGGAGGAATAGACTGATGAGCCGGTTGCGCTGGTTTGGCCGCGCCGTATCGACGGCGGTTTTTGTGCTGTTCGCCGCCTCGCCGCTTTGGGCTCAGGAGGCCAGGCCCCCCTCTGCCGCCCGGGTCACCGACTTCGTCAACCAGCGCATGGTGAAGGTTTTCGGCATGGGCGGGATTCGCGGCATCAACGCCTATGGCTCCGGAGTCATTGTCTCCGCGGACGGTTATGTACTGACTACCAGCACCCCCATGCTCGACACGCCCGACCTGATCGTGCATCTGTGGGACGGCCGCCGCCTGTCGGCCAAGGTTGTGGTCACGGAGCCGGAGCTGGATGCCGCCCTCCTCAAGATCGACAAGGTCGAGGACCTGCCCTATTTCGACGTGGCCAAGGCCGGCAAGGCGCCGCCCGCTCAGCCGGGCGATTTGATCCTGGCTTTCAGCAACCTCTTTGAGATCGCCACGCGCGACGAGCCCATGTCGGTGCAGCACGGGGTGATCGCCGCCTATTCCAAACTGCACGGCCGGCGCGGCGTCTTTTCGGCGCCTTATAGTGGCGACGTCTACGTCATTGACGCCATCACCAACAACCCTGGCGCCGGCGGCGGCGCCGTGACCTCGCGCAAGGGCGAGCTGCTCGGCATCATCGGCAAGGAAGTCCGCAACTCCCTGAGCGACACCTGGATCAATTACGCGGTGCCGATTCCGGTGCTGGCCGACTTTGTCGACAAGGGCATCAAGGGCACCTACAAGCCCTCCGTCAAGGTCAAGCCCGCCGCGGGGCCGAGCGGCTTTCATGGCATCATCCTGGTTCCCAACGTCGTGGAACGGACACCCCCCTTTGTTGAGGACACCCTGTCCGGCTCGCCCGCGGCCAGGGCCGGTCTGCGGCCGGATGATTTGATCGTCTACGTCAACAATGAAAAGATTGTCAGCATCAAGGAGTTCCACGACCTGGTGGACAAGACGCGGCCGGGAACAGAGGTCAAACTCGAAGTCCGCCGCGGCGAGCGGCTCATTACGGTCATGGTCAAGCTCGAGGAGATGCCGAAACGGGCCGCTTCCAAGAAACCTTGATCCCTTTGCGTGGGACGGATTGCCAATCCGTCCTACCTATCAGTAGTTCACGAAGGACCTTTCTTATGCTCCGGCGCTATACCTGTTTTGCCCCTTTCCTGCTGCTCACATTAGGAATTCTCACCTCCGCGTTGCTGGCCCAGCCGCCCGCCGACGATACGGAAGGGCTGCAGGAATTGGCGACAAAGGCCGCCGTCGCGAAGGTATCGCCGAGCGTCGTGCAAATTGAAACCTCGGGCGGCAGCGACATCCTCGGTTCCGGGGCCAGCATGTTCCGCAAAGGCGCCGGCCCTACGACCGGCCTGGTCGTGGCAGCGGACGGCTACATCATTTCCAGCGCCTTTAACTTCGCCAACAAGCCGAGCGCCATCTTTGTGTCCTTGCCGGGCCACAAGGAGCGTTATGTCGCCAAGGTGATCGCCACCGATACGACACGCATGCTGACCCTTTTGAAGATTGAGGCCAAAGGGCTGCCGGTACCCGAGGCGACCCCCAAGAAGGAGATCCAGGTCGGCCGCTGGTCGCTGGCGCTCGGCCGGGCCTGGGCGGCGCTTGATGGGCCGCCGTCGATCAGCGCCGGCATTGTCAGTGCCATCGGCCGGATCTGGGGAAAGGCCATTCAAACCGACGCCAAGGTGTCGCCGCTCAATTACGGCGGGCCGCTGGTCGATCTGCACGGCCGGGTCATGGGCGTGCTGGTGCCGGCCTCGCCGCGCGGCCAGGACGAGACGGCCGGCGTGGAGTGGTACGACTCGGGCATCGGCTTCGCCATTCCGCTGGAGGACATCAACCGCGTGCTGCCCAAGCTCAAGGAAGGCAAGGACCTGAACAAGGGCATGCTGGGCATCTATTTGAAAAGCAATGATATCTACGGCGCTGTTCCGGAGATTGCCAGCGTCGGTCCGGATTCGTCCGCCCTGCGCGCCGGCATCAAACCTGGCGACGTCATCATCCAGATCGACGGGCATCCCGTTGTCCGCCAGGCGCAGATCCTGCACCTGCTCGGCGAGAAATATGAAGGGGACACGGTCAACGTCAAGCTGCGCCGGGGTAAAGAAGAGCTCACGCTCGCCAACATCAAACTGACCGGCAACCTGACCGCCTTCATTCATCCCTTCCTGGGGGTCGTGCCGGTGCGCGACGATCCGGAACTGGGCGAGGAGATCCGCTATGTCTTCGCCAAGAGCCCGGCCGACGTCGCTGGCCTGAAGCCGGGCGACCGCATCATGAAACTGAGCGTGGAAGGGATTCCGCCCCAGGCCTTTTCCGGCCGCGACGAGTTGAGCGCACTGCTGGACAATCTCCGGCCCGGCCTGCAAGTCACCCTCGAAGTGACGCGCAAGGCGACCAAGAAGAAAGAATCCGTGAAGGTCATGCTGGGCGTGATGTCCGACGAAGTTCCCGACGATAATTTGCCGGAGCCGGCCACCTTGAAGAAGGCGCTGGAGCCGCGCAAGGCGGCGCCGCGCCCGGGTCCGCCTGCACCTGGATTGCCGGGGGAGCCTCAGCCCAAGCGGGGCGAGCGAAAGGGCGGCGGCATACCGAAGCGGGAGGCGAAAAGCGATGCGCCCAAGGACGCTCCGAAGGTCGAACGAAAGAAGGGCGAGACCGGCCTCCTCAAACGCACCACGCCGGCGCGCGATCATGAGTACTGGGTATATGTTCCCGAGAACTACGATCCGAACATTGCCCATGCCCTCGTCATCTGGCTCCATCCAGCCGGCAAGGCCAAGGACAAGGAAACGGAGACGGTGCTGGCGAGCTGGGAAGATTTCTGTTCGGACAACCATGTGATCCTGCTGTGCCCGCGCTCGGAGAGCGAATCCGGCTGGCTCGGCAGCGAGGTGGATTTCATCCAGCAGGTGGCCCGCGATGTGATCGGCGAGTACACCATCGACCGCCAGCGCGTCGTGGCGCACGGCATGGGCATGGGCGGCCAGATGGCCTACTATCTGGCCTTCAATGCCCGCAACCTGGTCCGTGGCGTGGCCCCGGTGGGAGCGGCCCTGTCCAATCCGCCCAAGGACAACGTCGCCAACGAGCGACTGGCCTTCTTCATTACCGCGGGCGGCAAGGACCCAGCCCTGCCGGCCATCCAGGAAGGCAAGACCAGGCTGGCGGAGCACAAGTTCCCTGTCGTCTATCGCGAAATTGCCGATCGCGGCTCGGAATATCTGGATGCGGCCACCTTGCAGGAGTTGGTGCGCTGGCTCGATGCCCTGGATCGACAGTAGCAGATGAAAGTTCTCGCCCGGCACTTCTTATTGCCAGCAAGGGGAAAGTGCAGTACCCTGTTCACGACCGTCCCGGGCGTTCGGCCCGGGATTTCTTAATGAATTTGCTGGAGGTCCGGCAATGACCATTCAGGAATGCGGCCGCCTTCTGCTGGCGCCGGCTGTAGCGCTCGCGCTGGCCGTCTTTGGCTATGCGGATGAGCCGCCCAAAAAGGGTCCGGCCACGATCAACGATCTGAGCCTCGAGGTCGTAGCGCTGCAAAGCTTGCACCAGTTTCAGCTCAAGCCCGAGCAGTTGCAGGCGCTGCGTAAACTCTCCCGAGAAACGGCCATGGAGTCGGGCGCGCGGCAAAAAGTGAAGGCCAGCGACGAATTTCAGCGCACCCTCGCCAGCTTGCGCACAGCCCTCGCCGACGCGGCCAACGCCGAGCGCATTCAGGAGCTGCAGCAGAAGATGGACAAGCTCCGCGCCGCCGAAAAGGTGGAGCTGGACGACAGCGTCGAGATCACCGAAGCTTCCTTGAAACGCGCTCCGGAAATCATGAAAACGCTGAGCGCACGCCAGATCGCCGGCTACATCGCGCTTTACGGCGATGAATTTCCCGATCCGCTGGAGGTGCTGCTCGAGGCGCTCGCCAAGGTCCGGGGCCTGAAGGACAAGGAATGGGAGCAATTACGCCAGGATGTCTCCGAAGACGTGGGCAATCTCACGGCCGGCCTCGATGCGGACAAGGCCGCGCAGATCGGCGACCAGGTCGTGCAACTGCTCATCCACGCCCGGGCCTTGAAGGACGACGAATTCAAGAACCAGCAGGCGGAGCTGCAAAAGTCGGCGCGGCAGATCGTCGGCAACGTCGCCGCCCTCACCGTCATCCAGCATGTTGTCGAGCGCTCGTTGGCGGAGCTGCTTTCCAATCCTCGTCTAGTCATGGCGATTGATGCGCGCCTGAAGAAATGATGTTTAGCCGAGCACATTGAGGCGTTCAATCAGGAGGGTTCGCCCGTGGCAATTCGAAGGTGCAGCGGGCGGCCATTGCTAACTGATTGCTCAAATTGACAAGGCTGCTCCCTCCTGATAGCATCTTTGGGTCGCTCACAGCACAGTGTGGCCTGCACCAGCGCACGACTATGCGGATGCCAAAAGCCGTCTATCTCCTGGTTTTCCTCACTTTCTGGGCGCAGTTCGATGATGTGCTGCTGACCCCTTCCTCGCTGGCAGGCTGCGCTTCGGTTGCAGCCAACGATGACGAATACCTGTCGGTTGAACGTGACCAAGCCCGAGAGCGGACTGCTAGCCTCCACAAGTCGGCGCTTGACGCTCTAATGCCGAAGATTGCCGGCTGCGATTCCTTCGCCGCCAAGAGCGACGCCCTGCCTGGATCGAGGATCGATGGCCTTTCCCGCCCTTCTCCTCTCTACGCACTCATGTCCTTGCAATTGTGAAAGACTGCCGGACATCGCCAAGTGCACGCCAGCAGGGTGATGTATGTCTGCGCCCGTGGCTGCCAGCACACTTTCCGACTCCCTAACCGAACAAGCATCATGATTGTGAAGCCCTCGCCACCGCGAGGATAGCGCTTGTAACCACGGAATTCATTGGAGCTTACAAATGCAATACCCATCACACTCTACCTACGCAGAAG
>DASZFN010000213.1:0-4845 GCA_035939715.1 Gemmataceae bacterium
CCTGCGCCTGGCGGAGATGCACTATAACGGCGGGCACCTCGAGGACGCGGCCCGGCACTACGAGGCGGCGCTGAAAGACCACCCTTCTTACCCCGCCGCTCTCGCGGGGTTGGCCCGCGCGCGCGCCGCACAGGGCAAGTCGGACGAGGCCATCGAGCTCTACAAGAAAGCCGTGCGCCTCAATCCCGATTTCACCAGCCTGGCGGCGCTCGGCGACCTCTATGCGAAGACGGGGCAGGATTTCCTGGCCCGCATCATCTACGAAAAACTGGATAAGACCAGCACCGACCAGCCGCCGCATTACCGCGAGCTGTCGCTTTATTATGCCAATCACGACCAGAAATTGCCGGTCGCGCTTGAGCTCGCGCAGAAGGACCTGGCTCTGCGCAAGGACGTCTACGCGCTGGATACGCTCGCCTGGGCGCTGTTGAAGAACAACAAGTCCGTGGAAGCCGCCCAGGTCATCGGCCAGGCCCTGAAGGTGGGCACGCAGGAGGCGACGCTGTTCTACCATGCCGGCATGATTTATCGCGAACTGGGTGAGAAGGACAAGGCTCGCGATCTGCTGAAGCGAGCGCTGGCACTCAATCCGCAGTTCTGTGTTCTGCAAGCCGACATCGCCCGGAAGGCTCTGGCAGAACTGAGTGGCTGAGTTGCTGTGGGACATGATTCCAATCGTGTCAGACGGGCCAACGACACGATTGGAATCGTATCCCACAGCGGCCTTGAATTTCGATTTTACTCCAAGGAGCTATCTACCATGTTTCGCAACTGGTTGCCTCGAACGCTCACGCGCACCATTCCGCCTCTCCGTCAAGGACGCCGTGGCGCCAGCCCCAGGCCGTCCAGCCGGCTACGGCTGGAGGCCCTTGAGGATCGCCTGGCGCCGGCCACGCATATCTGGGTCGGTCCCACCGTCGGCGGCCTGTGGAGCGCCGCAGCCAACTGGAACGGCGGCGCGCCGACCTCCGGCGAGGCAGGCGGCACGATTGTGCAGTTTAATGGCGGCATCGACTCCATCGACGACATCGCTGGCCTGGTCGTCAACCAGATCCACTTCACGGCCGACGCCAACACGATTCGCGGTATTACGCCTTTGGGAATCGACGGCACCACCGTTGCGAACAATCTCCTTAACGATGCCGGCAGCAGCACGCTCGATGCCACCCTGCCGCTGGTGCTATCCGGCGGCAATTTCGTCGCCCTCCTGTCCGCGGGGCAAGTCACCATTGCGGGAAGCGTTAGCGGCAATGAAGGTTTGAACCTGGCCACCGGCTCGGCCGGGACGCTCGTCCTTGGCGGCATCGCCGCCAATACCTATACGGGCACCACGACGATCCAGGATGGCACGCTCTTGCTCAGCAAGCCGGACGGTGTCAATGCGGTGGGCGGCAATGTCTCCGTCGGTGACGGCAACGGCGTTTTGCTCTCCGACGTTCTGCAACTGGCCGCCGGCAATCAAATTCCCGATGCGGCGACGGTCACCGTCCATGCCGACGGATTGTTCGACCTGTTCGATAATTCGGACACCATTACCGCCCTGAACATCGACGGCGGCCGCGTCGATAGCGGCGGGGGCACGCTGACGCTTTCGGGGAACGTAACGGCCACGTCGGATGCGGCGGGGGATGCTGCGTCCATCCTTGGCAACCTTGCCCTGGGCGCGGGCAGCTTCACGGTTAGCGATGGGCCTGTTGCTGCCACCAACGACCTCGTCGTCGCCGCGACGATCACCGGCGGCACGGGTCTTACCCTCACGGCCGCCAGCACGGGCCAGATGGTCGTGAGCGCCCCGGACAACGCCTACACGGGCGGCACCATCGTGCTGGGCGGCACGCTCATTCTCGGTACGAGCAACGCCTTGCCGGTTCCGCCGCAGGTAGCCGCCGATCAGCCGCTCACCGTCACCGCACCCGGCACGCTCGACCTGAACGGCTTCGACCAGGAAGTGGCTTCCATTAACGGCACGGGAACCATCACCGACAGCGGTGTCGAGGCTACGCTCACGGCGAACAATGCGGCTGCCGACACGTTTGCCGGTTTGCTCAGCGGCAGCCTGGATTTGACGAAGAACAATATCGGCACCTTGACGTTGACCGCCAGCAATACCTATAGCGGGCCGACGACGATCAATGCGGGCACGCTGGCCAACGGCATCGTCGACGCGCTGCCGGCCGGCACCTCGGTCATCGTTGCGGCGGCCGGCACTTATGACCTGGCCGGCTTCAATCAAACCGTTGCCTCCATCACCGGCGCCGGCACGATTACCGACAGCAGCGCCACGGCCGCCACGCTCACGGTCAACAATGCGAGCGACGAGGCCTTTGACGGCGTGCTGAGCGGCAAGCTGGCCCTGACCAAGGCCGGCAACGGCGCCTTGACGCTGCAAGGAACCGCGGCCAACACCTATACCGGCACGACCACCATCACCGACGGCACGCTGGTCCTCAACAAGCCCGCCGGTGTCAATGCAGTGGGCGGCAATGTCACCGTCGGCGACGGCATCGGCGTGCTGCTGTCCGATGTTCTGCAACTGGCTGCCAGCAATCAGATTCCGGACAGCGCCACCGTTACCGTCCAGTCAGATGGTTTATTCGATCTGTTCGATAACTCCGAGACGATTGCCGCCCTGAACATCACCGGCGGCCGGGTCGATAGCGGCGGCGGCACACTAACGCTTCTGGGAAATGTGACGGCCACCTCGGACGCCGCTGGCGATGCAGCTTCCATCCTGGGCAACCTCGCCCTGGGCGCCGGCGCAGGCAGCTTTGTGGTTACCGATGGACCCGTCGCCGCCACCAACGATCTGGTTGTCGCCGCGACGCTCACCGGCGCCACCGGCTTGACGCTTACCGCCGCGAGTACCGGCCAGATGGTCCTCAGCGCTCCCGACAATGCCTATACGGGCGGCACCATGATCCTGGGGGGCACGCTGCTCCTCGGCGCGAGTAACGCGCTGCCGGTCCCGCCCCAGGTGGCGGCCGATCAGCCGCTCACGGTCACCGCGCCAGGTACGCTCGACCTGAACGGCTTCGATCAAGAAGTGGCCTCGATCAGCGGCACGGGGACCATCACCGATAGCGGCGTCCAGGCCACCCTTACCGTGAACAATACCGCCGCCGACACATTCGCCGGTTTGCTCAGCGGCAGCCTGGCCCTGACGAAGATCGGCGCCGGCACGCTGACCTTGACCGGCAACAACACCTACACCGGGCCGACGACCATTAACGCGGGCACGTTGCTTGTCAACGGCACGCAGCCCAACAGCAGCGTGTCGGTCTTCGCGCCCGGCACGCTGGGCGGAGTCGGCACCACAGGGCCCGTCAATGCCGGCATCGATACGCCCGCCACGGCCGGCGGCACCGTCGCCCCGGGCAATCCGATCGGCACTCTCAACACCGGCAGCATCGTCTTCACCCAGGGCGCCAATTTCAACGTCGATATCAATGGCACCACGCCAGGCACTCAGTTCGACGTGCTCAATGTCACCGGCACCGTGACGATCACTAATGCTAACTTGAGAATAAGTCCGAATATCTCAATTCCCCCCGGCACTACTCTGCTCATACTTAGCAACGATGGCGCCGATCCCATCTCGGGGACTTTCAGCGGGCTCCCTGAAGGCGCCCGGTTCCTGGTCAATGGCCAACGGTTTTCCATCTCCTATGTGGGTGGCGACGGCAACGATATCGTCCTTACGCGCGTAAACCTATCGGACCTGGCGATCGCCAAGACCGGTCCGGCCGGCCCCGTGGCGGAAGGCACGCCGATCACTTACATGATCACGGTGACGAACTCCGGCCCGGACGATGCGCAGAACGTCGTTGTGACAGATGCCGTGCCGGCAGGCGCAATCCTGAACTCTTTGAATTTCCCGCAAGGCGCGCGCGGCGCCGGCAACACCTTCAACCTGGGCACCGTAACGAACGGCGCCACGGTCACCGGCACCGCCGTCATCACGGCTACCGAGGAGGGGGCGCTGAATGATGTGGCTTCCGTGAGCTCGACCAGCACCGACCCCAACTCGGCGAACAATACCTCGACCGCGACCACCACGGTGACCGAGGCAGCCATCTCCCTCATCGGTGCGGCCATCAATGGTTTTGAATTCATGGCGCCCGTGGACCCGGTTACGGTAGCTACGTTGATCCACGCAAACGGGGTCGAGCCTGCGACCGACTTCACGGCTTCGATCAACTGGGGCGACGGAACTTCTTCCGCGGGCCAGGTGACGCTGACGGGCCTCACCTACTCCATCAAGGGCGGCCACGTCTACAACGACGAAGGGACATTCCATGTTACCGTAACTGTGAGCGAGGATAATGGTTCGAACTCGACCACCACGACCGCGACTATCCTCGAAGAGCTATTGCCCGACGGCACGCGCGGCACAGCCAATCAGCGTTTCCTTTCCGAAGTCTACCGCAACATGCTCGCCCGCAAGATTGATTCGGCGGGTTTGACCACCTGGAACGCCGAGTTATCGGCTGGCGCTACCCGTTCGCAGGTCGTGCACGACATCCAGGACTCCCCTTCCAACGAGTTCCGCAATGATGAGGTGCAGGCGCTCTATCGGCAATTCCTGCATCGCGCGGCCGATCCAACCGGGCTGAACAACGCGGTCGCCTTCTTGCGCTCCGGCGGCACCGTGGAGCAATTGGCCGTGGTGCTGGTGGCCTCGGCCGAGTACAACCAGCGCACCAACGGCAGCAACGACGGCTGGCTCGATACCATCTACCAGGACGCCCTGCACCGCGCCGTGGACGCCATGGGCCGCGTCGGCTGGGATGCCGCCTTCGCCGCCGGCGCCAGCCGCGCCCAGGTCGCCAGCGCGATTTTCGCCAG
>DASZFN010000214.1:0-1784 GCA_035939715.1 Gemmataceae bacterium
GCGCGCCTGCTGCTGGCTGCCGTGCACGATGAACTCGCCGCCGAGCATGGCGATGTAAGGATCCATGTGCTCGGCGTCCTGGTTCTTGTCGCGGTCGCCGGGACTGTGGAAGGTGTCACTGGCGCAGTGGCAGCCGACAAAACCCTTGCCGTCGGCGATGGCCTTGAGCAGGGCCTGCTTGCCCTCGGGCGGCATGGGCGGCTGCTTGTCGCCGCCTTCCTTGGTGAGGTCCATCGTGGTTTCAAAGAGGAACGCATCGTACTTGCCCAGTGTCTCGGGCAGGAATTCGCGGCCGTCCTTGGTACAGGTCACCTCAAAGCCGTGCTTCTTGCCCAGCTCCGTGACGATGCGCTCAGCGAGCGACAACTCGCCTTTCTTGCCGCGCTTGATCACCGAGTGTTCATAGCCCTGCGACCGCGTCATCATGAGCACGCGTTTCTGCGACCCGTCGGCGCGGGCCGCCCAGCCAAAGGGAAACTGCGACAGGCCGACCGTGGCGGCCGCCGCTCCGGTTCTTAACAGCATCTCGCGACGATTCATCATGCGTGGCTCCTTGCGGGCAGAATGCGTAGGTGGGTAAAGCCGGGGATGTCCAACTCTTAGTGTAAATCAGCGGGACGCGTTCGGCCAGAAAAACCGGGCAGGCGTGGCAAGCAGCAGACGGCCAAGTGTGACTTGAGAGAATACCCCGCCAAGGCTATAGCTGCTCCGCACCCTGTAGCACGGAATGCCAATCCGTCCGACCGGGCACACCGGACGGATTGGCAATCCGTCCTACATTAGGACGCCCAAGAAATGACCACAGGCAGGATCCGGATCCTCTGGCTTTGTTTTGCCGCATTTCTTGCCGCGCTTGCCGTGATCGGCTGCTCGAGCATCAGCGTGCAGCGCGTCAAGGCCCGCGAACTGCTCGACTCCTGGCGCACCAGCATTGTCGAGGCGGACCAGCTCTCCGCGCGCACCGAGCAGACGCTCCGGCAAGTCAATCTCGAAACGGCCTACCAACGCACGCCCGACCAGGCCTTCGCGCGCTTGCAGGCACTGGCGGTGCAAGACCCGCAACCCGACTATCTTTTCGCCCTGGCCGAGATGAGCTATGTGTTCGGCCGCAAGGCCGAGAAATGGAATAACCGCAACGCGGTCGCGCTGTACTATTTGAGCGCAGGCTATGCATATCATTATCTATTTGATGAAGCGGCCACGAGCTTGGGGCCTGGGACTCATGAAGAGACACGAAGCCCAGCGCCTTCACCTACACCCAATGGCTTTCTACTAGCCACTGACCACTGGCCACTGGCCCCCGCTTTCGATCCGCGCTTCCGACTGGCCTGCGATCTCTACAACGCCGGCCTGACCAAGTGCATCCGCGCCGCGCAGCGGATCGGCCAGCTCGATCCGGGCCGGGAACTGCATTGTCAGCGCCCGGACGGCAGCAGCTTTACGCTTTCCGTGGTGCAGCATGGCTTCGCCTGGAAGCCGGATGAGTTTGGTTCCCTGCTGTTCTGCGAGGACTTTCAGGTCTCCGGCCTGACAAATCTGTATCGCGGCTACGGGCTGGGCGTGCCGCTCATCGGCACTCTGGTGCGCACGACGGCCACGCCGGCGCATCTTTTCTATCCCAAAGACGTCAATTTCCCGGTCAGTGCGTTTTTCCAGTTCGAGGGCGGCATCGCCGATCTCGCCACACACCGTTCCGGCAAGCTCGAACTCTATAATCCGCTCGCCGTGCAGACGGTTTCGATCAAGGGCAGGCCGATCCCGCTCGAGACCGACCTGAGCACGCC
>DASZFN010000215.1:0-2370 GCA_035939715.1 Gemmataceae bacterium
GATCGGCCTAGCGAGCTTCGAGAAGGTGTTATCGCCTAGCGTGATGAGGATCGGCGTTGACCACGGCATCGGCTGCTATGCCGAGAAGTTCACCGAAGAGGAGCGGACCAAAGCCATCATTCCGGACCAGTTCCGGCACGAGATCGCGACGACATTCAATCTGAAGGGACGTGGTCTAGTCGTTTTAACTTCGTGCAGCCATCGTGGCGTAGTCAACGCCGTAAAACAGGCTCAAGCTGTCTCAGGCGTTAAGAAGGTCCATGCGGTAATCGGAGGGTTCCATCTTGCGCCTTACAAGGAGGACTACGTGCGCGAGACAGTGGCATCACTCAAGGAGGTAGATGCTGACTACATCGTTCCGTTGCACTGCACTGGCGAGCCTTTCTACGAGATCGCCAAGGCGGAGATGCCGACCAAGCTGTTGCGCTCATATACCGGCACACGCTTCGTCTTCGACGCTTAAGACGCCTAGCGCCTGGGGTCGCGTCGCGTCCTTCACGATGAAGGACGCGTTGCTGCGCTCCCCGATCATCCAAGGCGGCGGGAACGGTCGAGAGTTGTAATGCGACAAGCACGCAGACGTGGATCGGTATGAGCCGAAATGTTCCCGGCGTTTCATGGCTCCGTCTGGACCGTCTGGAGGAAGGCGAAGATGGTCCAGAGCGTCTCGTCGTCCAGCAGACCCTTCCAGTCAGGCATGCCCTTGTCGCCCCGGCCATGCGTGACCGTGAAGTAGAACACGTCGGCGATTTTCTCGCCGTAGCGGCGCTTGAGCCGGCGCAGATCTCGGGGCGGATCGGGGCTGACCGCGTTCGGCGCATGGCAATGCGCGCAATACTGGTTGAATAGGCTGCGGCCCGCAGCAGCCCTGCCAGTGTCCCCCTCGTAAGGGTTTTTAGCGGGGACTGCAGGATCGTCGGCACGCGCGTGCGGCGCTGCACTTGGCAGAGCAAAGAAGGCGGCAAGCAAACTCGCCCCGGCGAAGATCGCGGCAGCGACCTTCACGGGGCGTGCTTTGCGGCTTGATTCGTTAGGTTGTGGGGGCAACGCAGCGGGATGCTCCCACACCCGCGGCGGCACAGTCGACCGACTCAATCAGGCAACTCGAAGACGAACAGCGCACCGCCCTCGGGGCTCGAGGCGAATATCCGTTCGCCGGTATGCCCGAGGAAGCTTGGTGGGGTCTTGAGCCGGCCGGAGACGACGGCGACGTACTGCTTGCCGTCGAGCTCGTAGGTTATAGCTCCCTGGCTGATCCCGGACCCGGCGTTGAACTTCCACAGCTCCTGGCCGGTCTTAGCGTCGAGCGCCTTGAACCAGCCCTGGATATTGCCGTGGAAGACGAGCCCGCCGCCCGTCGCTAGGGCGCCGCCCAGGAAAGGCAGCTCCTCTTTGCTGCCCCAGACCCGCTTCTGATTGATCGGATCCCAGGCCACCATTTCGCTCATGAAGCCACCTGGACCGGGCTTATCGAGATTGAACTCCTCAGCGAGATAGAACGCGCCCTTCTTCTTTTCTTCCTTCTTGCCGACAAGGTCCATACAGAGATTGAAGGTCGGGATGTAGACAAAGCCGGTCTGCGGGCTATAGGCCATCGGCTCCCAGTTCTTGCCTCAGAACAAGTTCGGGCAGATGTCTTTTGCCCACACTTCGAGCCGCGGCCGCTTTTCCGCGACTTCGACCGGCCGTCCAGTTTCGAGATCAACCCCTTTGGCCCAGTTGACCAGCACGAAGGGCTGCGCCGATATCAGTGCCCCGTTCTGGCGATTGAGCACATAGAAGAAGCCGTTGCGGTCGGCCTTTAGCCCGACGGGCGTTTTCTGCCCGTTGATGTCGAGATCGGCGAGCACCAGTTCGTTCACGCCGTCGTAGTCCCAGGTATCGTAAGGCGTCGTCTGGTAATGCCAGACGATCTTTCCGGTGTCAGCGTCGAGCGCCAGCGTGCTGGCTGTATACAGGTTGGTGAACTTGCCGTAGTCGCTGGTGTCCGGGCCGCGCCCCGAGGCTCCCCACGGGGCAGCGTTGCTGGCCCCAAAATAGACGAGGTTAAGCTGCGGGTCGTAGGAGCCGACGAGCCACGCGGCGCCGCCGCCATATTTCCATGAATCGTCCATCCAGGTTTCCGCAGCGGGCTCCCCGGCGGCAGGGACTGTATAGGTGCGCCACACCTGCTTGCCAGTGTCCTGGTCATAGGCCGTGATGGCACCGCGAATGCCGTATTCGCCGCCAGCATAGCCAGTGATGACGAGGTTCTTCACAATGGTCGGCGGCGAGGTGATCGCGGCGCCCTCGTGGTAGTCGATGACCTGGGTCTTCCACAATTCCTTGCCCGTGCTCGCATCGAGTGCGACGAGGTAGCCGTCGAGCCGC
>DASZFN010000216.1:0-4300 GCA_035939715.1 Gemmataceae bacterium
GCAACATGACTGAAAGGGAACCGATCATGTACGAACCCAAGATGACTCTCGATGAATTGCATACCCTGGCACGGCAGGGCGATCTCCAGGCGCACGCGGAGATCTGCCGCCGCCTCAAGGCCCATATGCCGCACCTGGTGCGCCAGGCCCTGCGTCCCAGCAGTCCGCCCACGCCCGCCAACCTGGCCATCCGTGCAGCGGCGGCCCGCGCCGTGCCGTCCCCCAGGCCGGCGGGGCGCGTCAAGCGTTTTGCGCGCCGGCTGCTCGAAATGGTCTCCCACCATTCCCCAGCCGCCGCCGCCGGGCGCCAGGACCTCCGCGACACCGTGCGCTGCTAAGACCAGCGTGCGCTATCGCGTTCACGGCACCGCCGGGCTCGTCCCGGTGGACCGATGATTGACGGCCAGTATCTTGATGCAGCCAACCGATGGCCGCCACGGGGCCCGTCCCCGTGGAGCCACGATTGACGGCGCGGCTGGCTCGCGCCGCCCCACGGGGGCAGCACGTCCGCAAACGTGCCCCCGCACAACGCACCACGAAAACTCTCCGCATTTGCTTTCCCGGTTTTCCCCCCAATGGCCGTCACGGGCCTCCCCTCGTGACGGCCGCGGCATTTCCGCCCATCCCAAAGGAGCAATAGACCATGTACGAAAACGGGTCGCAGCCTGAGCGCGTCTTGATCGCGGCGGACAGGCAGGAGCTGCGTCCTCTCCTCGCTTCCCTCCGGCCCTCCCAGGGGCTGGCTTTCCTCGAGGCGGAAAATGCCGCCGACGCCCTGCACCTGCTGCGCCAGGGGCTCGCGGACGCGGCGGTGTTTGACCTGACAATGCCGGGCATGGACGGCTTCGAGATCCTGCACCTGGTGCAGGCGCTGCCCCGGCCGGCGCCGGTGCTGTTCTTCAGCGACTCCCGCGACGTGCACTTTGCCGTCCAGCTCATGAAGGCGGGCGCCGCCGACTACCTGCAGAAGCCCGTGCTGCCGCGCGATTTCCTGGACGCGCTCCGCCCCGTCCTGGCGAAGCGCTCCGGCGCGCGCGGTCTGCCGCGGCGGCCGCCCGGCCGCCTCCGCCAGGCCCATCGCCTGGAAACGCTCGGCCGGCTCACCAGCGCCGTCGCCCATGAATTGAACAATCAAATGACCGTCATGCTCGGTTACAGCAATCTTGTGCTCGGCCGCCTGGCGCCGTTCCATCCGCTCGGCGAACCGGTCCGCGAGATCCAGCGCGCCGCCGAGCGCGCCGCCACGCTTACGCGGCAACTCCTCGATTACAGCCGCAAGCACGAGCACGCCGTCAAGGTCGTCGATCTCAACGGGCTCGTCGCCGGCATGGTCAAGATGCTTGAGCGCCTGCTGGGCAGCCACATCGCGCTCGAAACCGGCCTCGAGGCGGCGCCGGCGCTCGTGAAGGCGGACCCGGGCCAGCTCGAGCAGGTCCTCCTCAACCTGGTCCTCAACGCCCGCGATGCCATGCCCGGCGGCGGCGCCCTGAGCATCGCTACGCGTAATGCCGTGGCCGACAGCCGGCCCGGCCGCACCGCCACACCACGGCAGAAGGTCCTGCTCACCGTCAGCGACACGGGTCATGGCATGGACAGCGAAACGCGCCGGCACATCTTCAAGCCGTTCTTCACCACCAAGCAAGCCGGCGCCGGCACCGGCCTGGGCCTGACGCTGGTGGCCAAGATCGTCCAGCAGTACGGCGGCGGCATCGAGGTCGCCAGCACCCCCGGCGCCGGCACCACCTTCGTGCTCTCCCTGCCGCAGGTGCCGCGCGGCGAAGAAGCGCCCGTCGAAGCCGAGCCCCCCGCCCTGGATTTGCCGCGCGGTTCGGAGACCATCCTGCTGGTCGAGGATAACGAGGACGTGCGCAACCTCCTGCGCGACGTCCTGCGCCTGCAGGGCTACGTCGTCCTGGAGGCCGACAGCAGCAGCCAGGCCCTGCGCCTGTGCGCGGCACACGCCGGCGTCATCGACCTGCTCCTCACCGACGTGGGCCTCCCCTCCATGGACGGCCTGGAGCTGGCCGACCGCCTGACCGCCCTGCGTCCCGACATGAAGGTCATCTACATGTCCGGCTACAGCAACCCCCTCCCCTCCCGGCCGGGACACGAAGACACGGAAAGGACCTTCATCCAGAAACCGTTCACCACGGACAACCTGGCGCTCAAGGTGCGCGAGGTGCTCGGCAAGTCGGCGGAGTCGAAGGCGTGATACAGCGTCATAGAGAAGTTACGTCAGAAAAAAAATTGAGTTTGCCATGCAAGGGGCTGCCGCCCCGTGAAATCCTCGCCCAAGGATCGTAATATGCCGCTTTTCTGTCCAATGAGCCATTTTTGCCCGGATGAGGAATTTCTCATTAATCCGTCCGCCAAATCACTTGGCGGTCTATGGCGGTCTTGGAGAATTTTCGAAAAAATCCGGCTGAGCCGGCAGATTGCTCTTGAACGAAGCAGCACCGGTTGATCCTCGCGGCCGAAGAAAAACGCGAACGAAAACTGAAATCTTAGGGGTCCAGGAAACCACAGGGCGGGGGTGCCGCGCAACTTTGTCCGCCGTTGGCCATCGTCCGCCCGCCACTGCACTTGGCGGAGTATGGCGAAGTTGAAAAAGTCGGCGAAAATCTTGCTGACACTATGGCATAAGTAGTCGCCGGAACCCTGCCTGCTCGAAATGATGGTCGGTCGTGAGCGCGTCCTGAATGCCGCGCGTCCGCATCAGGAGGAAGCTAACCGCATCGCACAGGGAGTAGTTTTTGTCCGGCTGCTCCCGCAAGAGCGTCATGGCTGCTTCATGGAGCGGCCGATCTACCCAGGTCAAGTCGATGTCTGGATTGGAAAGCAGAGTTTCTGCAAACAAGAGGGCAATGTTCCGGGGCAACCGGCGGGCCGCCGCCAACGCTACGAATTCCACCAGGATATAGTTGTGCGTCAGGCGGACGTTCGCTGCTTCAAAAAAGGTCACCGCATCTTGATGGCGGAAATCGGAGGCGTCGAGACAGCAAAGCAAACCCGAAGTATCCAGGAGCATTTTAAGGCTCCTTCGGGTCGAGATCGGCGTAAGCGCGAGCAAGGTCGGCGTCGATCCGTTGATTATCTGCTGACCGGGTGTCGCCGCTTCTAACCGTCCCAAAGAGCAAACGGAACTCCTGGGCCGCGTTCTCTTTTCCGTTCGACGGTTCGCCAGGGGGCGAAAGCCGCTGGCGCAAGGTTTCCACAATCCATTCCTCCGGCGTGCTCCGGCTGGCGGCCGCAGCCTTATGAATGCCTTCGTAAACTGCATCGGGAATTTGCAGCGAAATAGTTTGGCTCATGGGACGGACCTCCGCTTGACATTAAACCACAGCGAGGCCGCAAAAGCCAGAACGAGCCCCAAAGCTCAAGATGCCTGGCGGATGTTCGTGTTCATCGTGGAGGAAGTTCATTTGACAGTCGGATGGTCTAAAATTCTTCTGGGGAGGATCGCTTGTGATCGAACTGCTGAAGCCTGCCGCGCCGCGGCGGCGAATGAGGAAAAGCGAAACCGCCTTTTTGATCCGGTGTTATGGCGCCCTCCTGGCGGCGCGCCTGCTCGCCGAAAAGAAGCAGCAAGAGCCCGATCAAAGCCCGGTACTTCTTTCTGTTTTCGGCGACATCGACGAGAGCACCGATCTCATTCGCTGGATGGTTTACCAAGGCCATGTAGAGCACATGCGGCCGCTGGCCGCACTGGGCGCGGGCAAGAAAGCCTGGCAGAGAATTGACAGTTTGCGTTTCAACAACAATAGCGCGCTGGCGATTACGCCGAAGGGAGTGGCCTACGCAGAGGAGTTTATGAGCCTGGGCCTTTCTGCGGACCCCCAGGTTCGCAAGGCTGCTCGCCAGGGGCTTTGGATAGGACGGCTGGCGCCGCATTACGATCAGGAGGCGCGCGAATTCCGCTGGGGCTGCCACCTTCTCAAGCATTTCGCCCAGCCGTCCGAGAATCAGGTGCTGCTCTTGACCGCCGCCGAGGAACAGCACTGGTCGGACTGGTTTGACAATCCCTTCACGGGCGGCGAGGGAATTAAGCCGAAGGAACGCTTGCACGGCACGATTAGAGACTTGAACCGAAACCAGAAAAGGTACTTCATCCACTTCAAGGGGGACGGCACCGGCAAGGTTGCCGGATGGGAATTTCGCTGAGTTCGAAATAGCTCCACCAAAGCTCCACCAGTCAGGCCCTTGACAGAGTCGTAGCAAACCGCTCTATTAGCTCGCGTTAGAAGTCCAGCGGACAATTGAGTGCAAGCCGGATCGGAAAAGGCAACACGGAGAATGGACG
>DASZFN010000217.1:0-4867 GCA_035939715.1 Gemmataceae bacterium
TCACCAGGTGACTGTTGATCTTCTGCACCAGATCCAGGGCGACGCTGACGACGATGAGGAGCCCAGTGCCGCCGTAGAAGCTGGCCACGCGATAATCGACGCCCATCGAGGTGGAAATCAAGCTGGGAATGATGGCGATCACCGCCAGGAAGGCGGCGCCGACGTAGGTGATGCGCATCATTACGCGCTCGAGATAATCCGCGGTGCGCTTGCCCGGCCGGTAGCCGGGAATGAAGCTGCCGTAGTCCTTCAGGTTATTGGCCATGTCCTTCGGGTTGAAGATCACCGAGGTCCAGAAATAGCAGAAGAAGTAGATCAGGATGATGTAAAAGACGTTGTAAATATAGCCTTGCCGCTCAAAGACATTGTGCAGCCAGGTGGCCCAACCCCAACCCGTGGCCTGGGCGATGATGTTGAACAGGTAAATGGGCAGCATCAGCAAGCTGCTGGCAAAGATGACGGGCATCACGCCGGCCTGGTTGACGCGCAAGGGCAGGAACTGCCGCGTGCCGCCGAAGACGCGCCGGCCGCGCACGTGCTTGGCGGACTGGGTCGGGATGCGGCGCTGGCCCATGGTGATGGCAACCACGGCGACCACGACCGCCACAAAGAGCAGGATCAACACGATCAGTTTTTCGAAGCTGACATCCTGGCCGGAACCCCCGCCTAATGTGAAGATCGATTCCTTGAGGCCCCGGGTAGTCGGATCAAAGAGCAACGTCGAAGTTGCTTCCGGGATGCGCGCCAGAATTCCTGCCATGATTATCAAACTTATGCCATTGCCAATGCCGTACTCGTCGATCTGTTCGCCCAGCCACATCAGAAATATGGTGCCTGCAGTCATGGTCAAAACTGCGGCAAAGCCATAGGCCCAGGTGTCGTGACCCGGAGCAAATGCCCCAAGTCCCTGTGCACTCCCCGGACGCATCAAGAAATTGACCCAAAGGTAGCTTTGAAAAAGACAGATGGGGACGGTCGCGTAACGCGTGTATTCATTGATTTTCTTGCGGCCACTCTCTCCTTCTTTCTGCAGCTTTTCCAAAGGAGGATAGACGCTGGCAAGGAGTTGAAAGATAATCGATGCCGAAATATACGGCATAACGCCCCAGCCGAAAATGGTACTCTGGCTCAATGTCCCGCCGCTAAACAACGACACGAAGCCGAGTATCTGCCCGAAAGCGCTTTGTGACGTGGCGCGCATCTGTTCGGCGAAGCGCTCCTGGTCAAGCATCGGCAACGGAATGTGGAAACCGATGCGATAGATGGCCAGGAACAACAGCGTGATCCCGATCTTCTGTGCAAGTTCCGGGATCTTGAAGATGGTGATGAGTTTATTCATATTCGGCCCCTTCCTTGGAGACTTATGGCGAAGTCTTCGCAGGACGCGGCTTCATCTTGTTTCTTTTCGGCTTTTTGGGCGGCGGCACGAGTTCCACGGAACCGCCCCTGGCCTTAATTTTCTCCACCGCGGATTTGGAAACGTGATGGACACGCACGACAAGCCGCTTGGACACTTCGCCCGTGCCGAGGACGCGCACGCCGTCGGCCGGTCCATTGGCCAGACCGGCTTCGCGCAGGGCGGCGTGGTCAACGGTGTCGCCGTCGCCGAAGGCGTGGTCGAGATCGCCGACATTGACGACCAGGAAATTCTTGCCCCAGGTCGCATGGCTGAAGCCGCGCTTGGGAATACGGCGAAAGAGCGGCATCTGGCCGCCTTCAAAGGCCGGCGTGGGCATCTTGGCGCCGGCGCTGGCCCACTGGCCCTTGCTGCCGCGCGTGGCGGTCTTGCCGTGACCGCTGCCGATGCCGCGGCCCACGCGCTTCTTGCGCTTGCGCCGGTGAACGCCGTGATGCAGGGTCGAAAGGTCCATTACAGGGTCACTCCTCGCAAGCGCGCCACATCCTCACGGGTGCGTAATTCCAGAAGGCCGCGGATCGTGGCCTTGACCAGGTTAATGGGATTGGTGCTGCCGTGCGTCTTGGTCAGAATGTTATGAATGCCGCAAGCCTCCAGCACATCGCGGACGCCGGGCCCCGCCTTCACGCCCGTACCCGGTCCGGCGGGCACCAGCACCACGCGGCTGCTGCCGAAGCGGCCGATTACGCGATGGGGAATCGTTTCCCCTTTCATCTGAATGCGCTTTTGCCGGCGCATGACGTCGGTGGCGTCCTTCACGGCTTTTTCGACGGCCGGCGGCACTTCGTTGGCCTTGCCGTAACCGCACGCTACGCGGCCGTTCTTGTCTCCCACCACAACCAGGGCGTTGAAGCTGAAACGGCGGCCGCCCTTGACCACGGCGGCGCAGCGGCGAATCTTCACCACGCGCTCTTCCAAACCGTCCTGTCGTTGCTCACGATCTCGTGCCATGAAGAATTACTCCAGGTAGCCGCATTCGCAGGCTACATCAGAACTGCAAGCCGCCTTCGCGAGCGGCGTCCGCAAGGGCCTTGATCCGGCCGTGATAGCGATAATGGCCGCGGTCGAACGCTGCCTTGCTGATTCCCTTGGTCTTGGCTGCTGCCGCCAGCTTCTTGCCCACGGCCACGGCTGCCTTGACATTGCCCCCGTAAGCCTTGCCGGCGACCTTGCCGCCGCTGCTGGCGGCGACGACCGTCACACCATTGAGATCGTCGATCAGCTGAGCATAGATGTGCTTCGAGCTGCGAAATACGGTAAGGCGCGGCCGCTCGGCCGTGCCGAGAATGTTTCGCCGCACATGGTGGCGGCGCCGCAATTGACGTTTCAATTTCGCCTTTTGATGGTCCATGGTCGCTTATTCCACATTAGCCGCCGCTGGTAAAGGACTTGCCTTCCTTGCGGCGCACCTGCTCGTTTTCGTAGCGAATCCCCTTGCCCTTGTACGGTTCCGGCTTGCGCACGCGGCGCACCTCGGCGGCGAACTGGCCGACCTTCTGTTTGTCCGGACCTCGAATAATGATGGTGGTCGGGTCTGTCAGCTCGACCGCCACGCCTTCAGGCGGCTTCATCTCCACAGCGTTGGCGTAGCCCACCGTCAGGACGAGGTTCTTCTTATCCATGCGCGCCTGGTAGCCGATGCCTTCGATCTTGAGCTTTTTTTCAAAGCCCTTGGTCACGCCCTCGATCATGTTCGCCAGCAAACTGCGCGTCAGGCCGTGCAGGGCGCGGTTTTCACGCTCGTCATCCGGCCGGTTCACGCGCAGGATCTTGCCCTTTTCGTCGTGCTCGATGATCATGTTGCGGTGGCAAGCTACTTCCAGCTTCCCCTTGGGGCCTTCCACGCGCACGGTACCGTCGCTGACCTGCACCTTGATGCCGGCGCCATAGGGCACCGGCTGTTTGCCGATACGTGACATGAGTCACTCCCCCGTCTACCAAACCGTACAGAGCAATTCGCCGCCCAGCTTCTGCGCGCGCGCCTGGCGATCGCTCATCACGCCGCGGCTGGTGCTGACGATGGCGATTCCCAGGCCGTCCAGCACGGGCGCCAGCTGCTGGTGTCGGCGATAGAGCCGCCGGCCCGGCCGGCTGGCACGCTCCAGGCGGCGAATAACCTTTTCGCCTTCGGGCCCATATTTGAGGAAAACGCGCAGCACGGCCTTGCTGCCGCGGGCCTCCGGTTCAACCTGGAAATCCTTGGCGCCCTGCGGCCCTTCCGTCGCCTTGCCGACCTGGTAATCGATAATGAAGCCCTCGTCCTTCAAGACCTGGGCGATGCTCTTCTTCAAATTGGTCGCGGGCATGTCGACGGCGGCGCGCTCGATGCGCGTGGCGTTGCGAATGCGCGTCAGCATGTCGGCAATCGGATCGGTCATCATGGTTGTCGTCCTTACCAGCTCGCTTTCTTAACACCCGGAATGAGCCCGTTACTGGCCATGCCGCGGAAACAAATCCTGCAAACGCCGAACTTGCGGTAAACGGCTCGGCCGCGGCCGCAGAGCTTGCAACGCAGGCGAATGCGAATCTTGTCGCGCGGCCGCAATTTTGACTTTTCAGGTTGCCGCTTACTGGCGTCCAGCTGGGCCAGTTGTTTGCGAAAGCGGGCGTTTTTTGCTGCCGTCGTCATGCAGGGTTTGCCTCTTGTGGTGGCAAGTTTTCACCTTGCCGGATTAAACGGCAAGTTGAAAACTTGCCGCCACGCAATCATTTTTCTTCCCGGAAGGGCATGCCGAACGCACGAAGCAGTTCACGTGCTTCATCGTCGTTGTTGGTACTCGTGACAAAGGTCACATCCATGCCCTGCGAGAAGCTCACCTTGTCGGGATCAATCTCTGGAAAAACCATTTGTTCGGAAAGGCCGAGGCTGTAATTGCCGTGGCCGTCGAAGCTCTTCGGATTCACGCCGCGAAAGTCGCGAATACGCGGCAGGGCAATACTAATAAGCCGGTCAAGAAATTCGTACATGCGCCGGCCGCGCAGCGTCACCCGGCAACCAATCTCATTTCCCTCACGCAGGCGAAAGCCGCTCACCGAGACCTTGGCCTTGGTGATCTGCGGGCGCTGTCCGGTGATCTGGCCGAGCTGTTCCGCCGCCTGGGGAAGCCGATTCTTGTCTTGCAGGGCCTTGCCCACGCCCATGTTGACGACGATCTTCTGCAGGCGTGGCAGGCTAAGCACATTCTGGCGACCGAGCTTCTCGCGCAAACGAGGGGCAATCTCTTTTTGATACCGATCCTGAAGCCGAGCCATGGCCGACCTTTCGTCACAAGAGCCGCATCACTAACAATCTGACAGCGACTTACCCGAATCTCGTTTTCCCCAGGCAGCTCAACTCACCGTCTGGCAGATTTCCGTCCGTTAGGGCTTCCGTGCATATGCTTTTCGAGCTTTGCTGAGAAAGCCCAGGCTGTTCTTGCATTTCCTGCAGTAGCGCTCCTTGCGGCCATC
>DASZFN010000218.1:0-2625 GCA_035939715.1 Gemmataceae bacterium
GTTCGCTATTCCTGCACACAACGGTGGTCTGGACTGCACGAAGACGCCAGTGTTTCGCGGTGGCGGAGATCTGAGGCCCAAGTACAACCTCGGCGAAGTCAAGATCAAGAACGGAAAGGTCCAGCCGATTCGCGGCGTCTCGCTGGAACTGGACGCCGCGGATGAGGCGAAGCATGGTGTGCCCCATCGGGTAAAGTCAATCCCAGATGAGCTGGAAATCGTGCAGCAAGGAAAGAGACCCGGACACCACGAAATCAGGCCGAAAGTCGAAATGCCTGTGGAACGGTTTGAGGAGTTGTTGAAGCAAGTTGTCTTGGAACCGATCCCCTAGCCTCGATTTCCACAGGAGCCCAGCGCCTAACGATTCCGGGCACGATTTACGCGAATCTCTGGCTTTAGCGCGAGCTGGCGTTTAACTTTCGCGGGACTGATAATGCTTTCAGCAGCCGCTACTTTTTGTCACGGTTCTCAGGGCGGGTCTTAGCTCAGGTCTCTTGTGTTGGCGTGTTTTCCTTTGTTTTTACAGTTTTCGTGCTTCACTGGCCTTTTACTGGCAGCTGCTTGACAGCTGACGCCTCCCGATGGTAACATTGTCATTCCATGAGGACCACTACCAGCAGGACGCTAACGGTCGCCCAAGCCGCCCGCTTCTTCCTCCAGCCTGACACCCCCAGCCAACGTCAGTACGAAGCGCTCCGCGCCTACTTCACCGAGCAGCTCCCCTCCCGCGAAGTCGCCACGCGCTTTGGCTACTCCCCAGGCGCCTTTCGCGTCTTGTGCCACCAATTCCGGCACGACGCCGGCAAACGCGTCGCTTTCTTCCCGATGCCCCATCATGGGCTGCGACCCAGCCCGGCCCGCGATCCGATCCGCGAACGCGTCGTCGCCCTGCGCAAACGCAACTTCTCCGTCTATGACATCCAACGCGAGCTCGCCGAGGCGGGGCACACCGTCAGCATTAATACGCTCAGCTTGTTGCTCCGCGCGGAGGGCTTTGCCCGCTTGCCCCGCCGTGGCGACGAGGAACGACCAGCCACCGTCCGCGCCGAACCCGCTCCTGTAGCAGACGTCCGCGCCCTCGACTTGCAACCGCGCTCCTTTCGCACACGCTTCGGCGGCCTCTTCCTCTTCGTACCCTTGATGCGTGCCATCCGCTTGGACGAAGTCGTACGCCAGGCCCGCTTGCCTGGCTCGCCAATGATACCAGCCGTCCAGGCCGTACGCACGCTGCTGGCCTTGAAACTCATCGGCAAGGAACGCACCAGCCACGTCATGGACCTGGTCAACGACGAGGGCCTCGCTCTGTTCGCCGGCCTCAACACCGTACCCAAACGCTCCTACCTGGCCGCCTACAGCTATCGTATCGACGACCGCAGCACGCAACGCCTCCTGGCCGCCTGGTTCAGCGAAGTGCCACGTGCCGGCCTGACCCGGGGCGACTCGCTCGATCTCGACTTCCATTCCGTCCCGGCCAACAGCACCACCGAACCCCTGGAAAAACACTATGTTTCAAGCCGCAGTCGCAGCCAGAAGGGCATCCTGACCTTCCTGGCCCGCGATGCCGAGCCCGGTGTCTTGTGCTATGCCCACGCCGGCATCCCCAAGGCCGACCAGGCCGAGGAGATCATCCGTTTCGTCGATTTCTGGCAGCAGCACACCGGCAGCCAGCCCACCGAGCTGGTCTTCGACTCCCGCCTGACCACCTACGGCCATCTCGACCGCCTCAATCAGCGCGGCATCCATTTCATCACCTTGCGGCGGCGCACCCGCCAGATGCTCGGCGCCATCTGGAGCCGGCCGGCCTCGGCCTGGCAACGCATCACCCTGCCGGCCCTGACCCGCGCTTTCCGCACCCCCAAGGTCCTCGATGAGCAGATTACTCTGCGCGGTTATGGCGGCAGCTTGCGGCAAGTGACCGTCACCGACCTTGGTCACGAAGAGCCGACGATCTTGCTCACCAATAACCAAAGGATCGGCTGCCCCGCTCTGGTGACCCGCTATGCCCAGCGCATGCTCATCGAAAACGGCATCAGCGCCGCCGTGCAATTTTTCCACCTGGACGCGTTGTCGAGCATGGTCGGCCTCAAGGTCGACTTCGATCTGCAGATCACGCTCATGGCCAGCGCCTTGTATCGCCTGTTGGCGGACAAGATCGGCGGTCTTTATCGCCACGCCCAGGCCAAGAAACTCTTCCATAACCTCCTGGACGTCTCCGCCACCGTCACGATCGAACCGGAGCGCGTGCTGGTGACACTCGACAAACGGGCCCACAATCCCTTCCTGCTGCAATCGCGCCTGAGCGATGAACCCACCTCCATGCCGTGGTTCGGGCATAAGCTCTTACAGATCCGTTACAATTGACTCAACCGGCCGAGCACCCCAAAATGTTAGCTCCACGGCGTACTGTGGAAATCGAGGCTAGCCGCATCATCGACGACGTGCAAAGGGGGCGGGAGTTTTTTTTGTTTTGCCTCTGCCGGACAACCGCCCTCGTATCAGCACCAGCCTGCCGCCGAAAAAGACCAGCCCGACACCCGTCAAGATCCCGGCCATCATCCAGAGGACCGCACGTTCCAGCGGCTCGGCGAGAGCAAAAACCGACAATTCCGCGGCAACTCCTCTTCG
>DASZFN010000219.1:0-15794 GCA_035939715.1 Gemmataceae bacterium
GGCCAATGCGGAACGAAGGTGCTCTCTTGGACATGGACTCCTCGGAGAAGTTTCCCGCTACAAAACGCCACAAAAACCGCCACAAACGGGAAACTCTGAGGAGTCCTCAGAAAGGCAAAAGCCCATGAGGTAAGGAGTTACGACTCAAGGGCAGACAAGCAAACGGAGAGGGCGGGATTCGAACCCGCGGTGAGGTTTGACCCCCACACGGCATTTCCAGTGCCGCACCTTCGGCCGCTCGGTCACCTCTCCGGTAAAGCAGCTTCATGATAGGTCGCCGCCCGGCGCGGGTCAACGCGACCCAAAAGCCCGTGAAAATGGAGACGGCACGCTAAGCCGCAAGCGCCAATCATAAGCCGCAAACGTCAATGATGCCCGTGGACGGGTGCGGCGGTGACGGGCGGTTCAAGATCGATCTCCGCGGGAGTCCAGCCGAGCAGG
The DNA here is from genome assembly GCA_035939715.1 of Gemmataceae bacterium. Classification (GTDB taxonomy): domain Bacteria; phylum Planctomycetota; class Planctomycetia; order Gemmatales; family Gemmataceae; genus DASZFN01. The sequence goes on from DASZFN010000219.1 coordinate 442, forward strand.
CCTTGCAGCCAGCCGCAGAAGAGAGCAACGGCGGCCAGCAGGGCCAGTTCCCCCAGTTGCCACCAGAAATTCGGCACGGTCAAAAAGTCCAGGCATTTGCAGTCGGCCGGGGCCATCTGCGACCACACCAATGCCGCCACAATCATGACCAGCACCACGCCGACCCAGGCTCCCTGCGCTAACACGCGCCAGGCCCTGGTCCAGTTTACAGCCCAGAGCCACCAGGCGATCCACAGGATGATCAGGAGATGAGCGAGGGCAAAACGGCCGATCCAGAGTGCCAGATCGCCGAGCACTGTTGCCAGGGAGCTGAGGATATTCACGAATTGAACCATCGTGTCGGGATTATCGCTCACGTCGATCGCCTTTCCGGAGTGCGAGAAAACAGACGGCTCTCTGGCCAAACCATATTTGGCGGACGGGGTTTCGTCAACCTTGTTGATTCACGGTCACAGGATTCCGATGCCGACTTGCTCCAGGTCAGAATCCTGACCTACGACGAGACGACGCGCCGGCCGGCCGGTTGGTTCGCTACAATGAACTTTTCCTTCCTGGGAACCGCGTGTGTCCTGGTTTCGCCGCCCTGTTTGAGGTCAGCCCATGCCGCTCTTCGGAGCCCACATGTCGATTGCCGGCGGCTATTACCGCGCCCTGGAAATCGCCCATAAGTATGATTGCGAGGCGCTCCAGGTCTTCACCAAAAACTCCAACCAGTGGAACGCCAAGGAACTGACCGAGGCGGACATCGGGCTCTTTCAAGACACGCTCGGCAGGACGCGCGTTCGGGCCCTGCTGGCGCACGATTCGTATCTGATCAACCTCGCCTCCCCCGATAAGACGCTCTTTCGCCGTTCGGTCGAGGCGTTCGTAGTGGAAGTCCAGCGCGCGGAACGCCTGGGATTGCACTACCTGGTGACGCACCCTGGGGCGCATGTCGGCGGCGGCGAAGAAGCGGGCCTGGCCCGCGTTGCCACGGCTCTGAACGAGGTGCATCGCCGCTGCCCCGGCTATCGCGTGCAGGTCCTGCTGGAGACGACGGCCGGCCAGGGCTCGTGCCTGGGTCATCGCTTCGAGCATCTGGCGGCGATCCTGGAACAGGTGGCCGAGCCGGAGCGCGTGGGCGTTTGCTTTGACACGTGTCACGTCTTTGCCGCCGGCTATTCCCTCGCGCCGGAGCCTGCTTACCGCGCGACCATGCGGCAGTTCGATAACATCATTGGCCTGGATCGACTGAAGGCCTTTCATATGAATGACAGCCTCAAGCCGCTGGGAAGCCGGGTCGACCGGCATGCCCATATCGGCCGCGGCTGCCTGGGCCTGGAGCCGTTTCGATTACTCATCAACGACCGCAGGTTCCGCCGGCACCCGATGCTGCTGGAGACGCCAAAAGAGGACGGCCGGCGCGACATGGACAGGATCAATCTGCGGACCCTGAGACGGCAAGTCGTGGTGCGACAAAAAGTAAACCGCCAGATGACATCATGCGAACCGCAGTAACCACCTATCACCTGGAGATGACCGATCCCACGGCTCTCCGCGCGGCACGGCCGCCGCGTGCCGACCTGGAGGTCAAGCAGGCAAAAGTTCCCTGCCCCGAGCTGAATCGCTTCTTCTACACGGCGGTCGGCGGGGACTGGTACTGGATCGATCGCTTGAAGTGGAGCCATGAGCGCTGGTTAGCGTATGTGGATCGGCCGGAGCTGCAGACGTGGATCGGCCATAGCCGCGGCACGCCGGCCGGCTATTTTGAGCTGGAGGCGCAGCCTGGCGCCAACGTGGAAATCGTCTATTTCGGCATCTTGCCCCAGTTCGTGGGCCAGGGGCTCGGCGGCGCGCTCTTGACGGCGGCTGTCGAATGCGCCTGGCGGATGGGGCCGACAAGGGTCTGGGTGCACACGTGCACGCTGGATCATCCCAGCGCGCTCGGCAATTACCTGGCCCGCGGCTTCCGGATCTTCAAGCAGGAGACCGCCCACGAGGATTTGCCGGAGCAATCTCCGGGACCCTGGCCCGGGTCAGGAAAGACGAAGAACTAGGGCATGCACAAAATCGCCAAAGGCGTCTGGCAACTCGCCGGCTTCCCGCCGCACCTGTTCAATGTCTACCTGGTGGAGGATATGCTCGTCGATGCCGCCACGCGCTGGGCGAAAGGCCGTATCCTCGGCCAGGTGCGCCGCCGGCGGGTGCGCTCGGTCGCGTTGACGCACTGCCATCCCGATCATCAGGGGACCGCCAGGTATCTTTGTGAGACGTTGGATGCACCGCTGGCGTGTCATGCCGAAGATGTGCCGATCATGGAAGGACGGGCGCCCATGGTGCCCGAGAGCCGCATTTTACGTCTTGGGGTACGAATCTGGGCTGGTCCTCCGTATCGTGTGGCGCGGGTGTTGCGAGAGGGCGATGAGCTGGCTGGCTTTCGCGTTGTCCACGCCCCGGGTCACACGCACGGCCATATCCTGTTCTTTCGCGATTGCGACCGCGTGGCGATTGCGGGCGATGTGCTCGCCAACATGCATTTCATAACCGGCAAACCCGGGCTGCGCCGGCCGCCGGCCGTCTTTTGCGTTGATGCAGCGGAGAACGCCCGCTCGGTGCAAAAGCTGATTGATTTGGATCCGTCTGTGGTCTGCTTCGGTCACGGCCCGCCGCTGTATGATGTCTCCCAGCTCGAACGCTTTGCACTGACTGGCCTGCCGAAATGACATTGCCACTTTGCCAACTGAGAGGATGGCAGCGGGTGTTCTGGCCGCCATCCCGACGGACGGATCAATGATCTCCATTCTTTCCATACTCTTGCTTGCGCACCTGGTTGCTGGCGATGTGCCGGTCCAGGCGGACTTCGTCGTGGCGACCGACGGTCGTGAGGATAACCCGGGCACAGCGGCCAGGCCCATCGCCCATAATCAGCCGCCGAACACCGCGGACTTCGCCGTCGCGGCCGGGTCGCCCGCGCGCGAGCGGCCTGGCTACGACATCGGCTACACCGCTCATCGCGTGAACTTGCCGGGCGGTCAGTTTGCGAACTTCTCCACCGGCCGCGCCTTCGTGGTCGGCGGCGACGGCAGCGGCACGAGGCAGCTGGCGCCGGAGCTGGCGCGCAAACCCAACCAGTGGGTGCAGTTCGCCCGCTGGTCGCCCGACGGCCGCCAGGCCGTCCTGCTGCAAATCTGGGAGAGCCCGGAGAACGGCGCCTGGGAACACCAGCACGGCGAGTTCCGCTTCACCGCCGAGCACTGGCTGGTGGACGTCGTGCTGCTCGACATGGGGCGCCACCAGCTCGCGAACCTGACGGCGGTCGAGCGGATCAGCTTCTACAACGGCGGCATATCTTTCTGGCCCAACCAGCCGGCGCGGCTGGGTCTGACGGCACTGATCGATGGGCAGATGCGTCCGTTCGCCATGGACCGCGACGGCAAGAACAAGAAGGCGCTCACAGAGGGGCGCGGCTTTATCTACGGCCTGGACGCTTCCCCGGACGGCAAGCGCATCTGCTACCACAAGGACTATCACTCGATCTACCTCGCGGACGCCGACGGCCGCAACCCCAGGCGCGTCCGGGACGACCACCCCTTCCAGTTCATGCCGATGTGGTCGCCGGACGGCCAATGGATCGCCTACCTTTCCGGCCAGCATTATGACTGTCATCCGCACCTGGTCCGTGCCGACGGCACCGGGCTGCGCAAGGCCGGCGACCGCGGCGGCTACCGCGGCGTCGTCGAGCGGCTCGACCAGCCGGACTTTCACAGCGAATCGAGCGACATCCCGACCTGGTCGCCGGACGGGAAATGGCTCTACTACACCGCCCGGGTCGGCCAGGCGGTGGAATTAATGCGCGTCGCGCCCGCCGGCCAACCCGAGCAGTTGACCCGGTCGGAGCCGGGCGTGCTGCATTATCTGCCGCACGTATCCCCCAATTCCCGGTGGGTAGTGTTCGGCTCGACGCGCGCAGGAGGCCGCCAGCTCTACGTCGCCCGGGCAGACGGCTCCGGCATTTATCCCATTACCAAGCTGGCGGCAGGGTGGGGAGCGTTCCACGCTTACTGGCGTCCGAAACGATAGGGAGCCGGATTCCGCAGCGCAGTTCCTGTCCCCTAGCTTCCCTCAGTTCAGCGCCGCCGGTTCAGGAAGCATCCAATCCGGTCGAGGCGACACGTGGGGTTTTGCCGGCAGGTTCAGGAGCCGCCGCCAGGCGTTTGCGGTAGGTCCCGTGTCGCGTCCGGTTAGCTCACGGATCGCAGCCAGGGCAGCGCGGTGATAAGGAGAGAGGCGGCCCGGTTCGAGGTTCCTGAGCTTTTCCAGGTAGGTGCCTGCCTCCTTTTCCGTCAGCACGCGCGTGCGCACCAGGAAGTCGAAGCGCTGCATCTCCGGCCAGGGGTTCGCATCGGCAACCGCCTGAAACAGCGAAAAGTCCTGCCGCAGGTAGGTCACATCGAGGCGCACCAGGACATCGGGCGACGAGTTCAGGTAGCCCTGCGAAGGCAAGGGCAGCGGCTCGCTGGGCACGGGCACGGCCGCGGTCAGCGTATCCGGCGCCACGCTGCCTGTGTTTGCCGGCGCATGGCAGAGCAGGCAGTTGCGGTGATGGTTGATGCGGACCAATTCGCGAACCGTGGCTACCTGTTTGTGGTTCACGGCTCTCGTAACCGGGGCGCGCGGGTCCGGTTCGTCCAGGAGGTCAACAAGCTGCGGCACCAGGTCGGTGCGCTCCAGCTTGACCAGAGTCTCGGCAGCGCGGCGGGCCACATCCGGCAACGGGTAGCGCAGGCCGTTAAGGAGGATGTCGGTGTAATCGCGCTCGCGGCGGACCTTGAGCGCATCCGTCGCGGCCTGCCGGACCTCCTCTTCGGCAGAGAAGATCACCATGCGGGCGAGAGCCCGGGTTGCCTCGACGTGCGCGACGGTGGAGAGATACTTGACCAGTCCCAGGCGGATGCTGGGAGATTCCGGCGCCAGCACCTGCATCAGGGCTGCAATGCGTGCCACAGCGACAGTCTCCTGGTGGGCCCGGTCGATCTGCGCGAGTTTCTTGTCCTCCTGGGCACAGGCAGCCAGGTACTGCTCCCAGAAGTTATCGAAGGGACGGCGCTCCGCGAGCGTGGCCGGCGGGGGAACGGCGACGTCAGCCGCGACGGGCGGCGCTGGCAGAGGCGCTGGAGTACTCGCGGGGCCTGCGGGCTGAGCTGGCTGAGGCTGCGAGCCGGAGGTTGGGACAACAGGGGGCGGTGGTGGCTGGGGCACCGTGGCCGAGGCGATGGCCGGCGGTCTAATTGGCATGTTGAGATCCTGGGTGAATGCGCCTTGCGATAAAGCAGCTCGGACCGTTGCGACAGCGAGCGCAAACTGGCGGCTCCGCTCGCCCTTGGTGCGGCACATGTCGCCCATCGCAAAGGGTAGGCCCGCCAGGTCGAGGCGCTCGCGGCAAAGCGTTTCCAGGAAGCCGTCGAGTTTCTTGTCGTTCAGGTGATTTATCTTCGCGATCGTGTGGGCGGTTTGCTGGTTCGCTTCTTCACTCGACAGGCTTTTGGCTTGAGGGATTTGGAACTCGACCTCAGGTACCTGGGCCAGGTCTTTGATGATTACCGGGCCGGTTGCGTTCTTGATCGGCGGAGCAACCGGCAGGAGTTCCTTTACGGGGGTTTTCGGATCGATCTTGAATTGAAAGCGGCGATTGAGGCGTCTCACTGTCGAAAAGCCGGTGAACTCAGACACCCTGATGGGCTGCTCACCCGATTGTGTCACGGGCGCTGGGATGGGCTGAGTTGTCTGGACGGACTGGCCCGGCGCCATAGGAGACGTTGTTGGACTGGGTGGGCCAAGCGCTGGGCCCTGTTGGGCCTCGCTCGGTCGAGGATTGTCTTGAGCATGGACGGTCGGCAAAATGAGGATCGCAATAGCCAGCAGTGCGGCAGCGGCGGAAAGGAGCGAAGAACCCATTGCCATTCGAGTGCGGGCAATACCACAGGAATTGGAAAGTACGCTACCAACCATGACCTGTCCCTCCTTTGACGGTGATTCGAAGTTTCCGGGAACGAGAGTAGACACAGTGGGCGACCGATTCAGTATCCCAGAGAGCGCACGATTTTCTTTGCGCTGAGCCAAGCGGCTCAAGTGTCGCGCTTCTCCGGGAGGTTGGCTTAACTTTCGCACCGGGATTCTACCCTTTCACGTGGAGAATCCGCAAGACCGCGGCTGAGCGCCGACTCTCCGGCAAGCAGGGCCAGGCAGCATGCTACGGCTGTTAGCCGGCGGGATTTTCGATCCAGGGCCGATAGCATGCCCGGCACAGAAAAATGGTAAGCCGGCGGTAGACCTGGTCCATCGCCTCCTGGGCGGAAAGCTCTTTCATCTGCGCGAGAAGTTTTTTGATTTCTTCGCTGGGGTCCTTCGCGAGGTCTTCCGAGGAGATGATAGGCGGCGCGGGATCGGCAAGCGCCTCGATGTTGACCCGGTAGAACGTGCCGCTCCCTTCCACCAGTATGGCGCCGCAGCGATTACAGAAGAGAGGCCCCGTCAACTCGGCGGCTTTCTTAGACACGGCGCGAATCCTCGTGGCATTGTCGTTCAGCGGTCATAACCGGTATTTTATCCGGAGAGGTTGTCATGAAGACAGACCCGATCCTGCAACAAATTGATCGAGACGGGTTCGCCGTCTTGGCCGCCGTGTTTGAGTCCCGGGAAATAGAAACCACACTCCATGGCCTTGAGACTGCTTTTCAAACACAGCAAGACAGCGCCATCCGCAGTGAAGCCGGCCACATTTACGCGGCCCGAAATCTCCTCAGCACATGGCCGGCCGCGGCAGCGCTGTGGCAGATCTCACCTCTGCAAGACGTACTCGCGGATGTGCTAGGAACGGACTGCGGCCTGGTGCGGGTGCTCTATTTTGATAAGCCGCCAAACCAGAGCTGGGGGCTCCCCTGGCACAAGGACATGACCATTGCTGTCCGCGATAATCGTCTCCCCAGCGAGCGTTTTGGCAAACCGACACAAAAGGCCGGCGTGCCCCATGTGGAAGCGCCGTCAGAGTTGCTCGAGCGCATGCTGACCGCACGCATTCACCTGGACACGGTCACGGAAGAGAACGGGCCGCTGAAAGTGCTACCGGGCTCGCATCGTGCGGCCAAGGCACTGAGCAATGGCGCGGTGAAGCCGCAAACCATCCTCGTGGAGCGAGGCGATGTGCTGCTCATCCGGCCGCTGGTCGAGCACTGTAGCAGCAGGTCGCATCCGAATACGGCTCGCCATCGGCGAATTCTTCATCTCGAGTTCGCCGCGGACCGCGAGTTGCCCGACGGCTATGCCTGGCATGATTTCATGCCAGCGACGAGCCACGACTAATAGTAAGCCGGCTGATTGGCCGTTGACGTATTCATCGAGGAAGACCCGCCGTAGGTATAACCGCCGCCACTCGGGGAAGATCCCGTCGAGCCATTGGTCGGGTTACTTTGATACGGACCGATTGGGTCGCTGAGGATGTCGCCGAAGAGCCAGTACTTGATAGGCTGGAAGGCGCCACTGGTGCTCTTGACGCTGATGCGCACTGTATAAGTTCCCGCGCCCAGATACACGACGCCGGTCGCGGACGGCTTGCCTGTAACGGTGTCGAAACTGAACACGGCATTACCCGCGGAATCGTAGACCGTCAGCGTGAGGACCGCACTCGACGAGGTACTGCCGTTATCGGCGCCCAGTGAGAAATGGAACAGCCCGTCCTCGGCCATGACGAGCGTGCCCTGATCGGTGCTGGTGGACGTGGCCAGCGTGTTGCTGGCCAGCGGGTTTGTCGTAACGGGCGGATTGACGGCGTCGAACTTGATGCCGAGCACGTACCGGCCGGTGCTGTTGCAGCCGTTGGGATCGAAAGCCGCGACCTCGACGTAGTAGGTGCTGTTGGCCGCGCTGCTGGGGATCTGAATGGAATACATGCCGTCACTGTTGCCCAGGACCTGCACCGGCAGCGGATTCTTTTGTCTGTCGAAGACGTGAACGATGGGATGCAAACCGTTGGGGTCCATTTCCCAGGTCATGACGTGCATGACAAAGCTGGATGCGCTGCCGTTTGCCGGGGATTGCACCTGGTAGTAGTTTGTGTCCGTCGAGGTCAGCAGATCGGCCCGCCACAAGTAATCAAAGCGTTGGTCGGTCTTATCCGGGCCAAAGGCGGAAGGCAGAGGCAGGGCAGTATTGATGGTGTTATAGAGGACGCCGCCAACCAGGTCGACCAACGGGAAAACTACGTCGGACACCAGCCAAGTCAGCAACGACTGGTAAGAGATATTCATCTGGTAGCCACCCATGCCAAAGACATTGTTGGTGGCGCCGCTGACCTTGACGTAGTAATTCCTGCCCGGCTGGACGCCGTTGACCGTCACGCTCACATTGTTTTTGAGAGGATTGAACGACGACTTGCTGGCCAGCAAATGATACGAGGAATCATAGACGCTGACGTTGGGTTCCAGCAGGCTCAGTCCAGCCGCCTGGAGCTGGAAGGTGGCGCTGGAAAGCAGCAGCATGTTGGGCGCGGTCACCTGAAAATACTCTGCCCCGCCGATCTGCCCGATGTCCGCCTGGAAATTGACGGCGTTACTGCCTAAGGGCGCAGCGGTTGCAAAGCTGCGGTTGCCGGAGTACTGATCCAGCCGGCGGACGCCGTAAAGCGCCTGAATATCGGCGACGTCTTGCGGGCTCAGTCCGGTTCGCGGGCCGATGTAGCTTTCGTACATGGCTGAATCCTTACCGACTGCCGCGTCGCCCAGGCCCAGGGCGTGTCCGGCTTCGTGCAAGGCGATGGTGTACAGATCATACTGGCCCTGGCCATTGAGACCGAAATTGTACATGCTGTTGAGGAGCATGTCGCCCGCCCAGGTGGTGCCGGTCCACGAGAACGGTGAGGCGGTGGATACCGAAGCGGCCGGCAAGGACTTTGCGCCAATGCGAATGTCGCCAAAGCGGCTGTCGCCCTGGACAGCGCCGGTCGTGCCGAACGGCAGGCCGCTGTCGCTGGTTACGCCAATATTGATGTTGGTCTGGTCGGCCCAGGTCTGAAAGGCTTGCAAAATCGCCGTTTGCCAGGTCGACGTGGGCATCGACGAGTTGAGCAGCTTGAAGAGGCTGCTGGTCGTACCGCCGATTTTGGTGGTGTCGGGAGCGAAGCTCAAGGTGAGGTGGCCGGGGTCGGGCCAGGTCTGCCCAAAGGTGCTGGGCGTGAGCCGATCTTCCAGATGTTCGAGAACCAGCGAGTATTTCCTCTTCATGGTGCCTCTCTGTTCCTGCAGCAACGGGGGGTAGACCGGAAGCTGAGCAAACGTGATTAGTTACTCATGTGCGATTTTTTATGCTAATTCGGGCAGGGGAGATTGACCCGACCGGTAGGTTCTGCGCAGCGAGGGCAGTTTTCTGTTCCACTAAGAGCAACGGCCTTTGCAGCGGCCGTCCGCCAAGTTTCTTCAGGAATCTTCATTTTGCCGAGACTTCCTTCTGAAGGTCGCGCGCCGCCTTCACGACGCGGCGAAATTCGGGATCGTTCCGAAGTGGATCCAATTCAGGGTCCTGATCGACCAGATCGAGCCCGAAGCCCTGCCGCAGCGCCTGGGAGAGCAGATGGAGCGCCTGCAAGCGGTCTTCGGGTTTCTGCCTTGAGTTCAAAGCATAAATGCCGGCGACCTGGTAAAGGTTCGGGGCGCGGGTGTCGCGCAAGAGCGACTCCTTGGCGTCTGCCTCGGCCAGCTCGCGTTTGCCGGCTCGGGCCAGCAAAACCCCGCGGCCCGCGCGAGCAGGCACGAAATCGGGATGAAACTCGACCGCCCGATCCAGAACTTTGATCGCCTCATCGCGCCGGTCCAGGCATTCGGAGAGGACATTGGCCTTATTCTGCAGGGCATCGACCGAGCGCGGACTAATTTCGAGCGCCTGATTGAAGTCTGCTAATGCGCCCTTTGGATCGCGCGGCTGACGTGCCAGGCCACGTCTGATCCAGCTCGCTTCGTCGGTCGGCTCCAGGCGGAGACCTTCCTCCATATCGCGCTTCGCTCCGGCGGCATCGCCCGAGTTTTCCCTGACCATCGCGCGCATGAAGTAGGCGCCCGTTCGCGGCGTGCCGAGTTTCAAGGCCGCGGACAGATCTTCGAGGGCAGCGGCGTAGTTCCGCAGCCCCTCATGCGCCACGGCCCGGTCGATGAAGGCATCGGCAAAATCGGGACGGCCGGCGATTGCCTCGTTGAAGTCCGACCGTGCGGCCTCGTAAAGGCGCTGCTTGAGGTAAATCAAGCCGCGATTGTGCCAGGCCCGTGAATCCGCCGGCCGCAGGGCGATGCAGGCGCTATAACAGGCGAGTGCGTCGGCGTCGTGGCCGAGCGCGTGATGGCTATCGCCGAGAACCGCCCAGGCGGAGTAATTCTGCGGCTCGCGATGGATCACCGTTTCAAGGAGCGGCAACGCCGCATTGAAGTTGCCGTCAATGGCATGGCCGTGTGCAGTCAGATAGAGATCCCGCGTGCCGCGGTCCGGCGCCTGCTTGATCTTTGCCAGAAGCCGTTCGGTTTCTTTTCGGTCGCCCAGCAACGAGGCCAGATGGGCGCGCTGTCCCCAGAGCGGCGCGGAACCAAGTACGCCGTTCGAGCGCGTCTCGGCCAGTTCATTAAACGTCATGGCCAACTGAAGCTGCTCTTCGCGGCCGGCGGCCTGGGGCAAGTCTACCGCTGCGCGTTCCGTGCCGCGCGAAAGAAGGAAGAGAAGCTCGCCGACCTCTTCTTGAAGCTTGTCGCGTTCCATCCTGGGCAGGTTCTGAAAGGCGGGCAACTCTTGCCAGCGCGGGTTATCGATTACTTGATATCGGCCCAGGGCGGCGCGGCACAGCTGCGCGCCTTCTTGCAAGTCCTCCTTGGACTGCGTGCGCGCGTACAGGATATGGTGCGCGCGGCCGGCCTCATCCTGGAAGACGCTATACTGCTCGCGGGCTTCGAGGCGCCGCAGGCGCATCCCCTGGATGGCGAACGCCGAGGTAAGACCCAGGCAAAGGACGACGGCCGCCGCGGCCACGGTGGTGATCGACGTCAGCCGTGGATGCCGACGGGCGAACTTACGGGCCCGCTCCGGCCAGGACGGCTCGGCCACATGCTTCAGGGGCAAATCCTGAAGCTGGCGATCCAGATCTTCGTAAAGCTCACGCGCGTTTCGGTAACGCTCCTGGGGGTTCGGTCGGAGACAGCGTCGCAGGATGGCATCGACCGCTGGTGTGACCGCCGGGTTATGCGCCTGCGCCGGTGGCAGCGGGTTATGGCGCTCCCGGATCATCTGATCGAGAACCTCGGGCGACGTGCCCTGGAAGCTGGGGAACGGCCGCTGTCCGGTGAGCAACTCATAAAGGATAATGCCGAGCGAGTAGAGGTCGCTCCGGCTATCCAGGCATTTGCTGCCGCCGCGGAACGCTTGCAGGTGCTCGGGCGCCATGTACGGCAAGGTCCCGCCAATCGAGGCGGCCGCGGCGCTGCCACGCAGCTTCGTGTCTTCGGACAGGTTGAAGTCCAGCAGCATGGGCTGGCCGTCATCCGTGAGCAGCACGTTGGCCGGCTTCAAATCGCGATGCAGAATGCCGCGCTCGTGCGCGTGCGCCAGGCCGTCCGCCAGGCGGGTTCCCATCCATAGCACAGCGTTGACGTAGCTCATCGATTCAAGCTTCTTCAGGATGAGCGTCGCGTCCGCGTCCTGGGGCGTGCTTGTCGAAACAGGGGCCGGCTCGGGCTGCGCCGCCGGCGTCGCGCTTGCCGGCTCGGGACTTTTGCTGCTATCGGTGCGGCGTGTGGACAACTTGCGGATGTTCAGCGTGCTGACCAGGAGCTTTCCTGATTCCGGAATGCTGCGGCCGCTGTCCAGTTGGCGGAGCACGTCGGCCAGCGTGGTGCGTCCGAAATAGGGCATGCAGACTGCCTGGAAGCGGTCGGCACGATGGACGGAGTAAATGGGCACGATGTTGGTATGCTGCAGCTGAGCCAGGGTGCGCGATTCGCCCAGGATATCGGTAGCCACCTTCAAAGCCACCGGACGATTCGCCAGGTCGCCCTGCTCGGCTAGATACACTGTGCCAAAGGCCCCTTTGCCCAGTTCCTCGATAAGCTGGAAGCCGAGGAATTTCGTGCCTACCTCGGGCATGGCGGTCAAGGATTGCGCCAGGCGGCCGGCGGCTTCGGGATCGGTAACATGCATGGCGCGGAAAAACTCGGCGCCCCGGCGGTTGTTCGTCAGCGTGACGCACCAGGCATCCAGCGCGGCGACGCTCTGGTCGTTCTTCTGAAGGAATTGCTTGTACGCAGACGCTGCTTCACCGATAACTCGGGCCGCGGGGAAGACCTCGGCGGTCATCAACGTTGCCGGCTCCTTGCTATCTCCTGGATGGGACAGGCTGCGCGGATCGGCCCAGGACAGCTGTTGGGCCAGCGCCAGCTCCTCCGGCCATTCATCGGCGTTCACGCCGAAGCGCTGCGCATACTCGGCGGGCGTCGCCTCTTCGCCGGCCAGCCGCCGCAGCCGGTATTCCTCGAAGGCGATTTCCTGAAGCGCGCCGGGATCGCCAAAGAGTTCCGGGAATTCCGCGGCATAATCTTCCAGGCGTTTGCCGCGCTCCCCCTGCCAGGAGAGTTCCAGATCGACACGCACCAGCTCACGGAGCACATCTGGATAGAGCGCGCGGTCGCCGCGCGGCAGGAAATCCGCCAGCCGGGCATTGGGGTCGCCCAGCCGCGCCTCTTCGAACGCCTTGATATAGTCATCCAGCTCGAGGGGGGTGCGAAGGATGGTTGGGGGCAGGGATTCTGTCTGGTTCATGTAAACAAGGAATCCAATCGTTTACGGGTTTCTTGAAGGACACGTTCGACGGATCGTTTCGAGCGCCCGGTTTCCTGGGCGATCTGGCTGACTTCATAGCCCTGGATACGCAGCTCCACCATCCGTTGATGCTGCGCGGGCAAGGTCTGCAACGCTTCCTTAATGGCCATCTGCAAGAAGGCGTGGTCGGCGGGTTTGCCCTGCAGATGATCGAGCCGGAAATTCGGCCCATCACCCTGTGCCGTCAGGCGCACGTCGCGTTTGGCGGCGGTATGAAAGGCCCTGGCATCGCGAATCTTGTTGAGTGCGATGACGAGCAGGATGCGCCACAGCTCCTCGCCGGCGGGAATGTCGTAGTAGCCCTTGCGGGCGGCGTGAAAGAAGCTCCGAAAAACCGACTGCACGATGTCGTCGGCATCGATCCGCGCCGCCAGCTCGGCCGAGCAGCGCGCCCGTGCCAGGGCGCGCACGCGCTTGGCATAGCGCACATAAAGTTCGGCCGCAGCGTCTTCACTGCCCGCGCGGAAGCGGCGCATCAACGAGCGGTCGGTAAGCTGCGCAGCCGGCGACGCGGCTCTTTCGACTCCGGGCTGTTGCAGTAGCTGGTGCTGCATCGCCAAGCCGCCTGTCAAGGAGGGCAATCCCACTTCATAGCAACCTTAGCTCACGTCTGATTAATGAGGCGGGGAAAGAGAGCGAATTTTTGGAAAAATAGGAATGTGCGGCGTAGGTTGACTATCCGCTGGCCGGCAGATTCAGGTCTCGCCTGAATTTCGCCGCGCCGAAGCCTCATAATCCGAGTGTGCGGCCCGGCAATATGATCTAATAAGACGTAACGACGGGGCGATCAGCATTGGAGCTCTCATGCCTACCGCGACAGGCCGCCTCCTTGAGGCTGCGGAAGCGTTGTCTCGACTCGAAAGAGTGGTTGCGACCGTGAAGGGTGAGGAAGGACAGGATCCCAAGCTGGCGAGCGCACTGGCGACACTGAGGACACTTTCCCGAAAAGAAAACATCCCCATGGCGATTGTCGGCGGCCTCGGCGCCATCCACCACGGTTACGAGCGCCTCACCAGGGACATCGACGTAGTAATTGCCACGCCTCTCCTGGATACGGTCGCGCGCGTGGCTCCCCGCTACGGGATCAAGGTGATTTGGAAAGATCCTGAAGGATGGCACAAGTTGTCCTGTGAAGGCGTGAACATCGACGTGGTGCCGGAAGGCGGCCAACCGAGAAAGGATTCGCCCAGGACCATCCCCAGTCCAAAACAACTGGGTGTCCCTCAAGGACTGGACTACGCACGCCTGGCGGGCTGGCTGGAAACCAAGTTAGGCTCTTATCGGGCACAGGACAGAGCTGATGTCGTGCAAGTCATCAAAGTCACGTCTGTCAGTGCGTTAGCAAGGGCACGCGCTCACATCGGCAAAGTGCACCCCACGTATCTCGAGCGTTTCAATCAGTTGCACACAGAAGCGATCGAGGAAAAGGAGCAGGAACGGCAACGCGGCGGGAAGGCGTGAGGTAGGCATTTCAAGAACGCGCTTTCGGACCAGCAGCTACTTGCTCTCTTGCTGCAGGCAGGTTATTATCGGCCCCACCGAAGTGACATCCGCCCCGCGCAGTGGTAGGCCCGTAAACACTAGTTTTGCTGGACGAGAACATGAACGTCTTCCTGTCTTACTGCTTCAACGATGAGCCGTTTGTACAAAAGGTCAGTCATTATCTGTTGCGGCAACCCAAGCTGGAGCCCTTTTGCTATGTGGACGAAAAACAGCCGCGCGGATGGCGACAGCAGCTCAAGAGCGAGATTGACAACTGTGAAGCCTTCGTCCTGTTCGTCGGCAAGAAATGGGGTAGCACCCAGCATATTGAGGCTAGTGTTTCTGAGAATGTCCTGAAACGCCTGGTCGTGCATCTGCCTCAAGCTTGCGAAGTAGCGGCTGGCTCGGGAGGCTTGCGCCGGCTTTTGAAGAGCCGCGACCCCATTAATGTGACAGCCCAGGATGATGGCAATGCTCTGAGCTGCGCAAGGGAAATCGCACTCCAGTTGACAGACACGTGGGTTCCCTATGATGGTTTGCCCTCCGGTTACCCCTTCGCATACGAAAAAGACATCATCGAGGAATATGCGCGGGGCAAAGGAAAGTTGTCCGGCCAGCGCATCCGCGAGGGCTGTCCCCAGCAATGGCCGACGGTGAAGCACGTACGGCTTCTTCAGGAAAGACCCGAGCAGTTGAAGACCGCTCCCAATCCGGTGGCCGCTGAAGTGATCGGCGCCTATCGCAGCGAAAACAAGCATATTCTGGTCGATGCCCGCAGCCGGTCGCTGGGCGACGACGCGGGAGCCGGCGAGGTTCCATCCACGTATCAGACGCTTACCTTTCCGGAAGCGGGACCGCGCAGCAAGATTTGCTATCCCATAGGCGGGCCGAACCTCGGGGTCGGTGTCTTGGTCACAGGCGGCATCGCTCCGGGCATCAATGCCGTCATCGACGGGATTGTGGAACGCCATTATCTATACCTCAATCACGCC
>DASZFN010000220.1:0-2680 GCA_035939715.1 Gemmataceae bacterium
GCGCCGCCGCGCGCTATGCCGAGCATGCCGTCGGCCAGCGTGATCAAAAGTGGAACTCCGAGCACGACCAGGCCCAGCACAGTCCAGAACCAGGCCGGTCCGTCGTGCAGCAGCCAGCCCAGGACCAGCGTAAGCACCAGCGCCGGCGGCACCAGACTGCGGCGCAGATTATCGATGATTTTCCAACGCTCCAGGGGCGGCAGAGTATTCTTGCGGACGCCCTGCTCTGCCGTCGTTTTTGGTACCGGAACCTGGCGAAGCAGCCAGGGAAGAAGCTGCCAATCACCGCGAATCCAGCGATGCTCCCGGCGCGCGTAGGCGTTATGGCGCGACGGGAAGTCGTCGAGCAGCTCGATATCGGTGGCCAGCCCGCAGCGCGCGAAGTTGCCTTCAATCAGGTCATGACTGAGAATGCAATTATCCGGAAACGTGTGGCTCGTGGCGGCTTCAAAGGCATCGACGTCGTAGATCCCCTTGCCCGTAAAGCTGCCGCTGCCGAACAGGTCCTGATAAACATCCGAGACCGCCGTGGTGTAGGGATCAATGCCTGCCGACGAAGTCAAGATGCGCGAAAAGCGCGAGCGCATGGCCGCGACCAGGCTCAAGGTCACGCGCGGCTGCAGCACGCCATAGCCTTCCACCACCCGATGCCCCGTTGGGTCGACATGCGGCCGATTGAGCGGATGGGCCAGCGTGCCGACCAGCCGCTGCGCCGTCTCGCGCGGTAATTCGGTGTCGGCGTCCAGCGTAATGACAAAACGAACTCTCGGCACTTGATTCAGGTCGGCGTTGGTCCAGGCGAAGCTGGTGTTGCGGTCGCCGCGCAGCAGGCGATTGAACTCGGCCAATTTGCCGCGCTTGCGCTCCCAGCCCATCCAGCAGCCTTGCACCGGGTTCCAGACGCGCCGGCGATGGAAGATGAAGAACCGCTCCGGTGATCCGGCCGGCGCTCCTGGCGGGGAAGGCAGAGGATAGCGTTCGTTGAGCGTCTTGATACAGTCGAGGGCGGTATGCAAGTATTCCTGGTCTTCCGGGGTTGCTTCCACTTGAGAGTCGGCGAAGTCCGTGAGCAGTGCAAAGCGCAATTGCGGGTCGGGGTTGGAGAGGAAATGGACTTCCAGGCGGTCGGTCAGGCTTTTCGCGCTCTCGGGCCGCAATAACATGGTCGGCATGACCACGAAGGTGGCGCAGTCCGCGGGAACCCCTTCCTTGAAATCCATCTTGGGCAGGACGCGCGGCCGCAGCAGCAGCGTCAGCAGATAATGCACCAGACCAACACTCAGGTCGCTAAGCGGCAAAAGCGCCGCCAGGATGAGTGCGGCGGCGACGCCCCAGGAGGCGGAACGAAGATAGAGCGCCAGGCCGGCCACCAGCGCGGCGAAAACCAGTCCCAGGCTGCCGAAGTAGACGACGTTCGGATGCTCAAGTACGGCATCAAGGAACCGCTGTTTGACGGTGGGCCGAAAAGAAATTGAAGCAGCCAGCTCCTGGCGACCGGGACCGATGAGGTAATAGCCGACATGCCGGCGCCGTTGCACCCAGGCATCCGCCGTGACGGCGCCGCGCGGCGCTTCCGCGGACCCGGCGCGCGCGGGCTCGCCATTGCGAGACGCTTCACGCCGCGCCAGCTCCAGCGTGCGGCGGACGACGCCCAGTTCATCCAGCCGGCTGCCGCGGGTCAACTTCTCGACCGCTTGCCGATAGCGATCCTTGGTGGCAAAGTCTTGCCGGGCATAGATGCCTGCAGGGTCGCCGTGCAGGGCCGCTTCCACCAAGCTCATGCGCTCGAAGAGCACCGTCCAGTCAAGCGCCGACAGGAAGCGCAAGCTGGTGACGCAGTTGCCGACGGTTACCTGATTGGCGGCCTGGCGTTGATGCTCACGGCGCAGTACTTCTACCGGCGGAGCCCCCGAAGCGCTGAAGTGGGTCTCCAGCCAGTCGATGATCCCGGACGCCTCGCGGCCATGATCGCGCAAGGCCTGCAGCAAACGCACCACAAAGGCATCGAATCCGGAGGCATGCGGCCGCCAGAATGAGGACAGGGAAGTGTGCTGCTCCGCTTGCTTGGCGTGGTCCTTGAGTTTGACGAGCTCTCCGCAACAGGTCTCGGCGTCGCGGCGATGACCCCAGGCCTGCAGCATTTGCTCGGCCAGGCGGCGCAGGTTCTCCACCAGGCCCAGCCGCAGCATGATGGGCACGGCCCACAATTCACCGATCGATAACGGCGCCACCGTCTGAAAGGCACGCACAAAGCGCGTGATATTGCCTTCGTCGAGACTGCTGTCGCTGTGGGCGATCAGCTCCAGGGCGACCGCATAAACGCGCGGAAAGCCGGCCAGCGGCCCGCCGGCCAGCTTGGGCAACTCCTTGTAATAGCCGCGCGGCAGGTCATGCCGCACTTCCCGGAGCGTATCGACGACGATATGGAAGTTATCGAGCAGCCATTCGGCATCGGGCGCCAGGCTCTCCTGGCGCTGGGTCGCCTGGACGATTTGCTCATGGGCCCGGCTGAGCCTGTGGCCGTTTTCCACAAAGCGGCGCAGCAGCGGGTGGCCGGCGCTCTTCCCGGCCAGGACAGGGGAAGCCGCGGCCAGTTCTCTGGCGTGCGACTCCAGGTGCTCCAGGCCGAACAATTCCGCGCGGATGGGCGTTGCGTCGGCAAGGTCGGCAAAAAACCGTG
>DASZFN010000221.1:0-6507 GCA_035939715.1 Gemmataceae bacterium
CCCCAGAACCGTCTTCTCCCCGGCATCATGACGCGCCGACACGTCACGAAAGATTCCATCCTCCGAAAGCGTCCAGCCCGTGAGAGCGCGCGCGGCTTCTTTGACATCGCGCTCGCCGTAATGGCCGATGCCGAGTGTGAACAGCTCCATCAGCTCGCGGGCCAGGTTTTCGTTGGGATGCTCTTTCCGGTTCGCGGATGCGTCAAGCCATATCAAGAGCGCGGGATCACGAACAACGCGGTTGAGCAGCTTGCCGAACGGCGCCCGCGCCAGTTCGCGGAAGAGCGCGTTCTGTCCCAGCATGATGGCCAAATCTTCAACCTTCAGGTTGCTGGTCGCGAAGTGATTGTGCCAGAGCAAGGCCAAACGTTCGCCGAGCGGGTCGGGGCCAAAGAACATCCGGTAAAGCCACCAGGCCTTCAGCCGATTCGGGTCGCGGGCCGCCGTGGCGGATTCGGCCAATAATGCCGAGGTGCTCTCGAAATCCGTGGGCACGCCATCGCGATACGCTCTGCCGGAAAGCAACCGGTCGATGCTCGCCTTCGGCCCTTCCGCCAGGTCGCGCTGCAATTCGGTCCAGGTGGCGGCAAAGCCGGCGCGGCGGTGCAGGTGCACGACCCGGCGCAGGTTCCAGGGCTGTGCCGAACTGGGCTGGTACGGCGACCAAACTTGGGCCGCTGTGACGGCTCGAGACGGTGCACTCGGCTCCGGCATGCTTCCTGTCCTCTATTCGAGTTTCCTGGCCTGGACATCACCCAAGTTCCTGGACTCGCCCGGCTGAAATTCCAGATTCTCAAACACCATGCCCGTGACACGATAGCCTTCCGCGAGGACAACCACCGAGTACTTCAGCCCTCGTGTCAGCCCCTCGATGCGGAAACGCCCGTCTTTGCCGGTGGCAATCTTGGACGGCAGCGAACCTGCGGTCAAATTGGTCTGGCCGGGCCCAGGGTAGCCCATCAATTCGACGTTCGGCCGTGGCAGGCCGTCGGTATCCACGAGCCGGCCGGTCACCGTCGCAGATGGCTCCAACTTCACCGATAACGGCTCCTTGATTTCTCCTTTAAGCACGAGCGAAGCGGCCAGCCTCGCCTTCTCATGAACAAAGACCACGAGGCGGGGTTTGGCTGGTTGATAGCCGCTAACGGTGAAGGCGGCACTGCTCGAGGAGGTCGGTTCCCAGTAGCCCATGTCCCGCAGTCCCATGGCCTGGGCACCGGCCAGGGGTTTACCATCCGGCCCGTATACAGTACCAGTCAACTTGCGACCGGATTCCAGGTGCAAGTCACAGGAGACGGGGCTGCCGACCCCAGGCACATCGAGAGCAGCAAGTGCATGGTAATTCCCGGCGTAGCAAACATACGGATAGGTATAGAAGGACGGTTCGCTTGGCAGACCGATCCGTTGCCCCTGGATCTTCTCAGCGCCCGCGCCCATGACATAGGTGTCCTCGGTCGCGCGCGCAGCCAGGATGCCGCAGCCAGGAATAACCACGAGCCGGAAAGTGCCGTCCGGTCCGTTCTGGTAGGTATCGTCGATGCCGTTGACGAAGGACTGCGCAAGCCCCGGAAACCGGCGCAAGTTGGCATTGTCGGCGAAAACAAAATATTCGACCCGTGCCCGTACCGGTTTGCCCGTCGCGCCATCGAGCACGCGTCCCGTTACGGCCACGCCGCGCTTCAGTTCAAAGTTGAGCGTTACCGGATCCAGGGCGCTACCAGCCGGCAAACGTTGGCCCGATTTCAGGTAAGGCGTATCGTTGGCGGCGTAAGCGACAATTGTCTTCTCGCTGCCATTGCCAATGCCCATGAGCCGATAGCCGCCGTCCTGGTCCGTGATGGTGTGTACGAAGTAGAGCGGATTGGCTATGGACCGGCTGGCTTGCACCGTTACGCCGGCGAGCGGCTTGCCGGTGTCCTTGTCGCGGACGACGCCGACGATCGGCCGGGCTGGGGCCGCCGCATGATCGAAAGTCGCGGGGTAATAAATCATGCTCTGATGGTCGGATGCGTCGCGGTAGGTCGGGAAGCGCAGCATGGGCGTATGGTCGCGCGTCATGACATTGATTTCGGCTGCCTCGACCGCGCCCTCGATAATAAGCGCAACCACGCGCTCGCGGCCGATGTTCTTCAGTTCAAAGCGGCCGTCGGCGTCCGTTGTCATCGGAGGATAGAGGCGCGGCACCGCCGGCCCGTCGATCATGGGCAGGTGCTCGTATTCGGGGGGCAAGGCTTCCTTCCTGGCTTTCAGAGCGTTCATCCAGGGGGTCAGGCTCTGTTGTTTCGGAATCTTGATGGCATGCACGCGCACGCTGACGCCCGGCACGGGCTTGCCTTGCAGATCCAAGATGCGGCCGCGGACCGGGACATCATCCCTGGCCAGCCGCAAGGTTATGTTGCCGGCAAAGAGCGGAATACCCGACCAAACTGCGGGGCCGTAACCATCCGCCAGCGCCACGATCAGGCCGGCGCCGAAAGGGTTGTCGGCGGCGGCTTTTTCCAGTTGGGACTTCGCCAGGGCGAAGCGAAAGCGGCCGTCGGCGTCACTGCTTGTGCTTAACGGTTCCGGCGCGCCTCGAGAAGCGAAGTTGTAGGTCAAAGAAACTCTGGCTCCTGCAAGGGGCTTGCCATTCGGGTCAAGCACGCGCCCTCCATAAACAATGCCAGCGCCTGGCCGCGTTTTCTCATTAGCAACTGGCCGCTCTGGTGCTGGCAATTTTGCCGGCAGAGGAGCGCTCTTCATGCCCAGGCCAACGCCTTCTTCCGGTGAAGTCCGTACCCCGCGCGTACCTAGCCAGCCGGCGCCGCTCACGCCGATCCCGAGCGTCAAAAAGATCGCCAAGGCGACCTTGAGCTTGTTAAGAAACATGGTCCGAGTGATTGCCCGGGTCAGGGCCAGGGCTGAGGCTGAGATCACGCCTGCGACGGACTTTCCCGCAGCATACAGCAGCGCGGCCTTGACCGTCGTCTGCAGAAGGACGGCCGGCACAGCCGCCGCCGCCTCGTGACTGACGGCCAGGGCGCACAGCGCGGCGGAGAGCGTCACGCCGCGCCGTGTAAGGCAGACTTGTAAGCGCTTGCGGGCCAGGGCCAGCCGTCCCGAAACCGTCCCGCTTTTCCAGCCAAGCTGCTCGGACGCTTCGGCAATGCTCTTGCTCTCCAAACAGCAGAGTACGAACGGCACCCGGTACTTCTCCGGCAAGCGCTGCACTTCCTCATCGAGCACCTGTTGCAATTCCCGCAGCGACCAGTCGCTGCCGCTTCGCTCGCTTCGAGGCGGATTCGCTCGTTGTTCGCGGGCGCGCCGCCTGGCGATGTCTCGTTTGCTTTTCATGGCTATGCGATACGCGACCCCGTAAAGCCAGCTCGGCAGCGCCTCCCGTTTGCGGATAGAAGCGGCATGGCGAGCCAGCACCAAAAACGTTGCCTGGAAGGCGTCCTCGGCGTCCGCTTCCTGATGCAGGATTCGCCGGCACACGCCAAGGACCGAGTGCGCGTGCCTCTCCACCAAGTCCGTGAACGCAGCTTGATCGTCCTTGGCGGCGAACCGTTCGAGTAGTTCGGCGTCGCTCGGTTCGGTGCTGCGCTCAACGTCAGCCAGTTTTCGAATGTGCCGCAAGACGCTACTTAGTTGGCCCGTGCTCATATCCTTGACCTTTTCAAAGGGCGTTCTACTCTATAGTTCCCGCCCGGCGAGATTGTGTACAGTTTTTTGTCCAATGCCGCGATTGGAACCGAGCCCGATTCGTACCTTGCTCCGGGATTGACCTCGCCGGCTCTGGTTTTGCCAGCGGAATAGGTGGGTCCAAAGAACCTACGCACCCGCTTCTACCTCTGCAGATCGCCGAGGTCTTCATTGAGGCCAGCCGCAGGCAGCGATATACCGGGATCGGCGGATTCACCTTCGCTCGCGCGCAACGCATATTTGAGGCCCGGTAGAAGCCCGGCCAGGCGGAACCTTCCGTCCGCATCCGTGGCAAACTCAGTGGCAAAGTGGCAAATTCATTTTGTCGGATTTGCGTCCACGCCCTTTTCGGGCTAGGCAAGGGCCTTGCTTGCGCGGCGAGTATGAATGATGTGGCATATGACAGCGCGCAGAGGGCTGGTTGCGCAACCCTCTAGACACGTGGCTTGTCACGCTTTGGATGCTACTTCCAGCCTATTCTATGCGCGGCTTCGGCGTTCTCCTGCTTTCGGCTTCACGCAGCAGCCGGTCGATGGTTTCGCGCAACTTGGCAATCTCCTTGGCGATGTCACTGATGCTTTCAGCCGCCTCGCGCAGTTTTTCCTTGTGATCCATGATCTTTCTCCGAAGATCCGATGGCGCTACACGCGCTCACTACAAGGCTCCAGAACGAGCATCTACTTACCCTTGTTACGGGCAAAGCAGTTCACAGCGCGACGGCTCCAAGCAAGCAACTGATGTGCCATTTTCGTATATCTTCCTGGCAGCATGCGGCGCTGCCTATATATTGCGGGACAGGGCCAAAAATTGCAGTTTTTCAAGGGTTTTGTCGCTAATCTTCACCCTGCGGAGGGAACGGCGATGCGCATACATCGGGTAACGCTTTGCTCTTTTCCATTTACGCTCGTACTTCTTGCAGGCACATTTGCGAGTCCAAGCGCACGCGGCACGGAACTTGACCTGCGGAAGGCGATCGTGGTGACTCCGGATAATCTGGGCAAGTCCGAGATCCACGCCGTCCGGATGCTCACGGAAGAAGTACAAAAACGCACGCTGCTACGCTGGGAGGTGAAGCATGCATGGCCCGCAGAAGCGGTGCCGGTGATAGCGGTAGGACCAGAACATGCGTTGCAGGGCTTCGCGGGGCAGTTTGCCGGCGAACTCGCCCGCCGCCCGGCAGGAAGCGGCGCGGGAACGCAGGAAGGCTTCCGCATCACGGTGCGCAAGGTCAGCGGCGCCGCGCCGGCAGTGTTGGTAATCGGCAACGACGCGCGCGGGGTGCTCTTCGGCGTGGGACGATTGCTGCGCGAACTCCGCATGGCGCGAGGCACGGTCGGCATCGCCGATGAGCTGTACATCGCCAGCGCGCCCCGCCATCCCCTGCGAGGCCACCAGCTTGGCTATCGGCCGAAAACGAACTCTTATGACGGCTGGAACCTGGCGATCTGGGAGCAATACATTCGCGACCTGGCCGTGTTCGGCACCAACGCGGTCGAGCTGATCCCGCCGCGCAGCGACGACGCGGCCGACAGCCCGCACTTTCCCTTGCCGCCCATGGACATGATGGTCGGCATGTCGCGCCTGCTGGATGACTATGGCCTCGATGTCTGGATCTGGTATCCGGCCCTGGACCGGGATTATGGCGATCCGGCAACGGTCACCCACGCTCTGCAAGAATGGGGCGAGGTCTTTCAGCGCTTGCCGCGCGTCGATGCGGTCTTCGTTCCCGGCGGCGATCCCGGCCACACACAACCCCGGCACCTGATGGCCCTGCTGGCCAAGCAGACGGAAAATCTGCACCGCTATCATCCGAAAGCGCAGATGTGGGTATCGCCGCAGGGCTTCACGCAAGAATGGCTGGAAGAGTTTTATGCCATCCTTCGGAACGAGCAGCCCGGCTGGCTCAGCGGCGTGGTCTACGGCCCCCAGGTGCGCGTCAGTTTGCCGCAGCTTCGCGCCGCTGTGCCGAAGCAATACCCGATTCGCCGTTACCCCGACATCACGCACAGCCGGCAATGCCAGTATCCGGTCCCGGATTGGGATGTCGCGTTTGCACTCACCGAGGCGCGGGAATGCATCAACCCCCGGCCGCTGGGGGAGGCCCTCATCTTCCATGCCTTCGAGAAAGAGGCCATGGGCTTCATTACCTACTCGGAGGGCTGCAACGACGATGTCAACAAAATCGTCTGGTCAAGCCTTGGCTGGGACCCCCATGCCAACGTGTACGACATCATGCGCGACTACAGCCGTTACTTCCTGGGCGAGCGCTATGCCGATTCCTTCGCCCAGGGATTGCTGGCGCTGGAGCGCAACTGGCGAGGGCCGCTGCTCACCAATGCGGGGGTGTACACGACCTTGCGGCAGTTTCAGGATCTGGAGAAGACGGCAAGTCCTCAAGATCGCCTCAACTGGCGCTTCCAGCAAGCGCTTTATCGAGCTTATTACGACGCTTACGAACGGAGTCGCCTGCTCTACGAGACGCAGTTAGAAGACCTGGCTTTGAGCAAGCTCCGCGCGGCTCCGCAGCTTGGCTCAGGGACGGCGCTGAAGCAGGCCGAGGCGATTCTGGAGCGGGCGGTTTCGCAGCGCGTTTCATCGGACTGGCGGGCGCGTGTGTTTGAACTGGCCGAAGCCCTGTTCCAGAGCATTCACATGCAATTGAGCGTCGAGCGCTACCAGGCGATCGACGTCGGCCGCGGCGCCAATCTCGACACCATCGACGTGCCCCTGAACAATCGGCTCTGGCTCCGGGAGCAGTTCGAGCGCATCCGCCGGCTTGAGCCGGAAGGACAACGCTTGAAGGAAATCGAGGCCGTCCTCCAC
>DASZFN010000222.1:0-1814 GCA_035939715.1 Gemmataceae bacterium
AGGAGCCATCGGCAGCTCATGGGGGTTCTCGCCTCGCAAGAGGTAACTGGGGTCCCAATAGACCAGTATTCATCCTTCCCAAATTACGTCGCCTTTTTCTTTCGGCTATCTTCAACTATTCTGCGAAATTTGTTGCTAGCATACGATGTTGTGTATCGACAGCAATCCAGGGGATTTTGCCCCTGGTCATGATTACCTTCAACGCCTTCTGCCACATGCTGACGACGGAGGACCAACTCCGCTGCCTGGGGTCTATCCAGCGGCACCTGCTCCCCGGAGGGCTGCTGGCTTTCGACGGCAGCTTCCCGGGCCTGTCATGGATCGGCGCGCCGCAGGACCGGCGTGAACTGGAGGGGGAGACCAAAGCACCCGCGCACCGTGCAGACGCTGCACTGCTACGGACATCCGCAGCTTCGACCGCGTCGCGCAGGTGCAGCGCTCGCGGAACGAGGTCGAGCTGGACGAGGCCGACGGCACGACCCGCATCATCCACCGCTCGGAGTTCCGCGTGCGGTGGACGCACAAGGCCGAGATGGAGCTGCTGCTGCGCGCGGCCGGCTTCGCGCGATACGAGGTCTGCGGCGGCTTCGACTGCCGGCGGCTGATGCAGGAGACGGAGGGGTTGGTCGTGCTGGCCTGGGCGGGCGAGTGACAGCCGCAATCCCCGCCCTGATCGCCTGAACGTTGCGCGTTTCGGTCACATCGACAACGGTAATCTATATTTGAGTGCTCGCTGCAGTGGACCGCCCAGGCGAATAGCGTCCGCGCACCGATCCGGCGATAGGCCATTGCGATCCTTCACAGAGGTTTCCGCGGAGAGTGTCGTGAACCAAACATCCAGCGAGCGATGGGCCGCACGCATTGCAAAGCAGTCTGCAGCAAATGGCTGGATCGTGGTTGTCGGCTGGGTGCGCTCATAGTCTTGAATTTGTGGCAGCGTGGGTCCGAGGGGGGGCCACGATTCTGGATGGTGGTTTTTTGTCCTGAGGTGTAGTGCAGTGGCGAAAGTGAGTCCGTTGCAACTGGGCGAACACCCCCTCTCATGGAAGTGCTGGTCCCGGGGCTGGCAGCCGTTCTTGCTGATGATCGGCGGCCTGTGTTCCATCGTGCCGCCGTGCGGCCTCGGATGGCTGGCCCTCCACTCCGCCGGCGGTCCTCGATGGTTTCCTGTGCTGTGCTGGTTTACGGCGTCGGCTTATTTCTTGGCATTCGTGCCGCTCGTATACTACCGCGTCGGCCGCGCGATCGCCCGCGCGGTCAAGGCGTGGGATGAACAAAACCGGGCGCCAGAACCGACTGCCGAGCCCAGAGGCCCGGACGACGGCCGGGAGTTCTAGTCGCCAAAGAAGAAATAATTGATCCCACCTGCGAACGCCCGACGAACGCACCGCCGAGCAATTGAGCGCGGACTGTCCTGGTATCGGGGCGGCGCCTCAGACACCGATCGTAGCGATTTACGACTCCGGCTCGCCGCAGACCGTCGCCTGCGGCAAGAAGGCGAGAGACATGGCTGCGCAAGCGCTTGCCGTACTTTTCCAAAGCGGCCCGCGTGAAAGCGTCTTTGCTCTTGCCGCGTCGTGCTAAACGGGCGTCACGGGACCGAAGACGTCGTCGTTGCTGGTCGAAGCATGGTTGTGATCATGGTCTGGCAATCCATGGGCTCGCCGGCCTCGGCCATGACTGTGGCGGCGGCGTCGATGGCGCTCAGCTTCTTGGGACCCGTCTCGGCCTTTGCCTTCGGTGCCCGACGCGGTTTCTTGGCGGCCGGTTGCGTCAGAATTAAGTTGATGTCTTCCCCAGAAGATGGCTCATGT
>DASZFN010000223.1:0-7871 GCA_035939715.1 Gemmataceae bacterium
ACCCGCAACATCCGCATCTTCAGCTACTACCTTGCCGAAGGCGGCGCCTGGGAGGAATGGCGGCGTGAGGTTCTCGACCGCATGACAGCCAAGATCAAGCTCGCGGAAAAGGCGGGCGTTCGCCTGGTGCATGAGAACGAGCACGGCATTTACGGCGAAGATCCGGAGCGCGTCAGAGACCTCATGGAATCCGTCCTGGCGCACGCGGACATCGATAATTTTGCGGCAGTCTACGATCCTGCCAACTACGTGCATGGCGGTTTCGACCCCTGGAAAGGCTGGCAGCTCACGAAGCAGTGGACGGTGCATTTCCACATCAAGGATTGGGTGCACGGCGACAAGCATGGCTGCCTGGCTGGTGAAGGCCAGGGGCGCATTGCCGAAGTCATGGCCGACGCGGCAGCTAGTAAATACTCCGGTTTCGCCACGCTTGAGCCACACCTGCTCGGCGGCGGTCCGACGGGCGGAGTCACCGGGCCGGAACTCTTTCCGAAAGCCGTCGCCGCCTTCAAGAAAGTGCTCGATCAAGTCGGGGCCGAGTACCAGTGAGTGCGTCTCTGCATACTGTCCATGTACGCGTCAATGATGCCGCCACCGGCCAGCCGACGCCGGTACGGGTGCGCTTTACCAGTCCCGATGGCACTTACTTTGCGCCGTTCGGCAGACTGGCAAAGTTCGCCATTGGGCGCTATCGAGATGTAGGCGGCAGTGTAATGCTCGGCAGCATGCTTGCGGAACGTCGTTACGCCTACATCGACGGCACCTGCGAGGTCTCTCTTCCCGCCAGTCCCATTGTCGTAGAGATCAGTAAGGGACCGGAATACCGGCCCCTTCGGCGTGAAGTCAGCCTGAGCGCCGGCAAACTGGCCTTACGCTTTAACGTCGAGCGGTGGACTAATCTGCGCGAGCAAGGATGGTACTCGGGCGACACAAATGCCCTCTTGCCCATGCCGCACGCTGCCCTTCTGGAGGCTGCGGCCGAGGACCTGGCCGTGGTCGATCTGCTCGCCACGCAAGTGAGGATTCCACGCGGCAAGCGGCGCCGTTCTTACACGACCATTCCGAACATGCTCGCGTTCAGCGGCCAGCAGCCGGCCCTGGAGATGCCCGGCCACATAGTCGTGGTCAATACGCAAAACTATCATCGCGTTCTCGGCTCGCTCGGACTGCTCAATTGTCACCGCGCCGTTTTCCCGCTGGTTTTCGGCCGGCCTGAAGGGATGGACAACTGGACGCTGAGCGATTGGTGCGATCAATGCCACCGCAAAGGCGGGCTGGTGGTCTGGACGCGAACCAGAACGGCCAAGGTCCCGGAAGACATCACCTTCCTGGCTAGTGAGGCGTTGGCCGATTTTGTCCTGGGCAAGGTTGATGCTTTTGAGGTGGCTGGTCTCACCTGGTGCTCCTTGGAAGATCCCGAGTGGTACCACCTTTTGAATAGCGGCGCGCGAATGACCTTCGTCGGGGCCAGTTGCAAGGACAGCAATCTGTCAACTCTGGGGTACACGCGCACCTACGCTCGTCTTGTGCCCGGCGCGCCGTTGACCTATGCCAACTGGATCGAGGCGGTTCGTGCCGGGCGGACTTTCGTGACCAATGGCCCGCTCCTGTCGTTTACCGTAAACGATCAGGAATCAGGCGCAACCGTCCACGTGCCGCATGCTGGTCAGATGGTCCGGATTCGCGTCGAAGCCCAATGCGTGGAGGAGTTCGACCGCGTTGAAGTGCTGCTTAACGGCAAGGTCATTGCCAGCGAAGTGCCAACCGGCCTACCCTATCGGGCCGCCATCGAAATGGCTTGGCCGGTGCAGGCGAGCGGCTGGCTGGCGGCGCGCTGCTGGGGAACACGTGAAATGAACCTGTTGCTGAGCGGCGAACGACCGGGCGCACACACGTCGCCTGTCTATGTCCGAGTCGCCGAGCAACTCATGCCGCCCGATCCAGCCGCGGTCTCGAAGCTTCAGGCTGGGCTGGACTATATGCTCGAATGGGTGGAGCAATCGGGGCGTTTCCAGACCGATCGCCAGCACGAGCAACTCCGCGGCATTTTTCTAGCGGCCAAGGCACGCTTGACTGAGCTCGGTGCCGGCGGATGATGCGGCCTCGGGCAGCCGTGCTGCGCCGCAATGGCGCAGCCGGCGGCCCTCGTGTTTATTGTTGACTCTGACCGCGGAAGCGGCCGAACAGGGTTTTTAGCCTGGGAAAGTTCGGTCGCTGGTCATTCTGGGCGCCCGGCATGTTCTTGTTCCGGGCGGCGTCGTTGCTGCGGCTTGCTTGCCTCCAGCCGGTATCAGCCTGGCTCATGCCATGGGGGTAAGGCGCGATGGTCGTGACACGGAGATCGCCGGACTCCTGCGCGGCGTTCTCAAAATCCGCTTCCGGATTGGCGGGGCCTATCGGCAGCCGTTGCCACTCACTGCCCCGGCTAACTCCACAAACGATCAGAAGCGCGAGCAATCCCAGAAGAAAACGTAGCTTGTTCATAAAGACTCTCCTTTGACGGGATGTATATGCTGAAGTCAAGGTCAGAGGGGGACGTGGCGACAAAGCCGTGGCGGCCTGCCACGCGATACGTACAAAGAGATGGAATAAGTTCTGTGAAAGTGTAGGCCAAAAAACCGGCCCAGTCAAACGATGCCAAACCTCGAACCTAGTGCCGTGGAGCTGCGTGACCTGCTGTCGCGCGGTGAAATCACTTCCGAAGCGCTCACCGGCGGTTTCTTGCAAGTCATTCGCCAGCGCGATCCGCAGGTACGCGCTTTCTTGCAGGTGGATGAAACAACGGCCCTGGAACAGGCCCGATCCGTCGATGCCAAACGTAAGCGCGGCGAAGCGCTCGGCCTGCTGGCGGGGCTGCCGGTCGCGGTCAAGGACGTGCTTTGTGTGAAGGACCAGCCCACCACGTGCGGCAGCAAGATGCTGGAACATTTCCGGCCGCCTTACGATGCGCATGTGATCACGCGCTTGCGGCAAGCGGATGCCGTACTTTTGGGCAAGACCAACATGGACGAATTCGCCATGGGCTCCTCCACGGAGAACAGCGCCTTCCAGGTGACGCGCAATCCCTGGAACCTCGAGCGCATCCCCGGCGGCTCCAGCGGCGGTTCAGCGGCGGCCGTGGCGGCGCGGGAGACGCCGCTGGCCCTCGGCAGCGACACCGGTGGCTCCATCCGCCAGCCGGCCAGCCTATGCGGTGTGGTGGGCATGAAACCAACTTATGGCCGCGTGTCACGCTTCGGCTTGGTCGCCTTTGCCAGCTCCCTTGACCAGGTCGGCCCGTTCGCCCGCGACGTGAGCGGCGCCGCCCTCCTCCTGGAGACAATCGCCGGTCACGACCCGCGCGATAGCACCAGTGTCGATAAGCCCGTCCCGGCTTACAGCAAGTCGGTCGATCAACCCGTCAAGCCGCTCACCATCGGCGTGCCCAAGGAATATTTCGGCCGCGGTCTGGATGCGGAAGTGGAGCAGAGTGTCCGCGCTGCCTTGAAGGTCTATGCGCAACTGGGCGCGACAATTAATGAGGTCTCCCTGCCCAATAGCCCGTTCGCCGTAGCCGTCTATTACCTCATCGCCACCGCTGAGGCGTCGAGCAACCTCGCGCGTTACGATGGTGTCCATTATGGCTATCGCGCCAAGCAATTTGCCAACCTGATCGACATGTACGGCCGTTCGCGCGGCGAAGGCTTCGGCGCCGAGGTCAAACGCCGCATCATGCTTGGCACCTACGCATTGTCGAGCGGGTACAAGGACGCTTACTACGTCAAAGCGCTCAAGGTTCGCCGGCTGATCAAGGAGGACTTCGACCGGGCCTTCGCCGAATGCGACGTGATCATGGGGCCGACCTCGCCGACGGCGGCGTTCAAGATCGGCGAGCGCATCGATGATCCGCTGGCCATGTATCTGGTGGATATTTATACGATCAGTTGTAACCTGGCCGGCTTGCCGGGAATCAGCATTCCTTGCGGTTTCACGAGAGCCGGGCTGCCGGTTGGCTTGCAGATTCTGGCGCCGCCATTTGAGGAAGTGAAGCTGCTGCGCGTCGCGAGAATGCATGAACGCGCCACCGATTGGCATACGCGTCGGCCTCAATTGTGAGAACTAGAGATTTCGGCAGAGGATATCCCAGGC
This sequence comes from Gemmataceae bacterium, assembly GCA_035939715.1. GTDB lineage: Bacteria > Planctomycetota > Planctomycetia > Gemmatales > Gemmataceae > DASZFN01. The sequence continues at coordinate 4,129 of DASZFN010000223.1, forward strand.
GCCGTATAATTTACTTGCCTGCAAGCGACGCAATTGTGGGGGGCATTGCCATGGCCCGAGTGATCGTCGACGAATTTCTAAGAAACAAGCTCAACGGACTGAACGCTGAGGTGGAATTCTGCGACGAGTCAGGCCGCACGCTGGGTCACTTTGTGCCTGAAGAAATGTTTATGAAAATGGCTTATGCATGGCTCAACAGCCAGGTGACCGACGCGGAACTGGACGAGGCAGACCGCGAACCGGGCGGCCAGACTTTGGCGGAAATCTGGAAGAGCCTCGGCCGCATATGAAATTAACAGCTCCCTGGGCGCCTCGGGCGCGGCCTTCATGGACTACAGGATCGTAATCGGTCTCGAGGTTCACGTTCAGCTACTGACGCGAACCAAACTCTTCTGCGGTTGCAGCACGAAGTTTGGTCTGCCGCCGAACTCAGCAACGTGCCCTATTTGCATCGGAATACCCGGCGTGCTGCCTGTCATGAACCGGCAGGCATTCGATCTTGCGTTGAAGGCGGCGCTGGCTCTCAACTGCGAGATCGCCCCCTTCACGAAATGGGACCGCAAGAACTATTACTACCCCGACCTGCCGAAGAACTACCAGATCAGCCAGTACGATTTGCCCTTCAGCCACGATGGCTGGCTGGAGATCGAAGCGCCGGAGGGACCGAAGCGCGTGCGCATCATTCGCGTGCACCTGGAAGAAGACGCCGGCAAGATGCTGCACGATGAACAAGGCGGCGGGCGAGAAAGCCTTGTCGATCTGAATCGAGCGGGCACGCCGCTCCTGGAAGTCGTCAGTCACCCGGACCTGACGAGTCCGGAAGAAGCGCGCGCATACCTGGAGGAGATCCGGCTTTTGCTTCGGGAGCTGGAAGTTTCCGACTGTGAGATGCAGGAAGGGAGCCTGCGCTGCGACGCCAACGTCAACATTCACGTACCGCTGTCAGACGGCACCTATGCCGCCACGCCTATCGTTGAGGTGAAGAACCTGAACAGCATCCGCGCCGTCGAACGCGCCATGAAGTATGAGCCGCAGCGGCAGTACGATGAGTTTCGGCGAAACGGCAAGAAACTTGGCGAGGTAGCCAAGGCCACGGCCGGCTGGGACGATGCACGCGGCGTAACGGTCGTGCAGCGCCGTAAAGAGGAAGCATCGGATTACCGTTATTTTCCCGACCCCGACCTGGTGCCGGTCGATGTCGATGCGGCGTGGCTGGAACGCATCCGGGCTGCCCTGGGCGAATTTCCGGCGGTGCTGCGTAAACGGCTTCAAGACCAATATGGATTGTCAGCCTATGATGCCGCCGTCATTACCAGCCAGGGACGAGCCTTCGCCGGCTACTTCGAACAAGTCGCCGGCCTGTGCGGCGATGCCAAGGAGGCCAGCAACTGGATGACCAACCAGGTACTGCAGACTTTGAATGAGCGCAAGGCGGATATCAAATCGTTCCCTGTTACGGCTGCCGCACTTGCTGAACTTATCAAGAGCAAAAAGAACACCGGGCTTAATCCGCAGCGCTCCCGCGAAGTCTATGCACATATGCTTGCAACCGGCTCAACGGCTGACGAGGCAATTCACGACCTTGGCTTCAAGGTCGTCGCCGATGAGAGTCAACTGCGGGAAATTGTCCGCCAGGCCATTGCGGCCAACCCCAAGGCGGTCGCCGACTACAAGAAGGGCAAGGTCAAGGCCGCCGACGCCATCAAGGGGGCCGTCATGCGCGAGACCAAGGGCATGGCCAAGATCGAAGTCGTACAGCAACTGCTCATGCAGGAACTGGCCGGCTGATGGTGGCCATCGGCCCCTTCATTCGTAGAAATTCCTTGGGGGGGGCCAGCATTTCCGATCACGACTGTCAGCCGATCATCGGTGCCGGCCGTCGATTATGCGATAGGCTGGGCAGCGCGTTGGTTGCCTGGTGAAGGGAAGTTTCATGGCGTCAGCGACCGCTGAACAGAAGCAAGAGCACTTCGGGGAAACTGCGCGGCAAGATAACTGGTGGACGGGGCCGCTGGCAGTCATCATCGGCCTCGGAATATTCATCGCGTACAGCACGTGGGCCGGGATGGAAGGCCGGTACTTTGAGATGCGCTCTGAACCGGCCGACTTTTCCGGCAACGTCGTCGCTCCTTACCTGTCGCCGTTCTATGCTCCGTTACTCTACGATGCGGTAAGTCCACATGCCTGGTTCAAGCGGTCCAAGCCGGCTTGGTGGCCCGACTGGGCGCCGTTCTCGGCTGCCATGCTTATCTTGATTTTCCCGGGTCTGTTTCGCTTTACCTGCTACTACTACCGCAAGGCCTACTACCGAGCCTTCTGGGGCGACCCGCCGGCCTGCGCCGTGGGCGAATGGCGCAAGGGCTACTGGGGAGAGAATCACTGGCCCTTGATCTTGCAGAACTTCCATCGCTACACGCTGTATATCGCCGTCGTTTTTCTGATTCTGCTTTGGTGGGACGCCTTGCTGGCTTTCTGGTGGCCGACCAATCGCCAAGGGGAGCTGTTGCCCAACGGCACGCACCAGTTGGGCATGGGGCTGGGAACGGTCGTCATGCTGGTCAACGTCGTCCTGCTCAGCGGCTTTACATTTGGCTGCAACTCGATGCGGCATCTGCTGGGAGGTAGGCTGAATCATTTTGCCTGCTTCACCTGTCCCGTAGCCAATGGCTCGCCGCAGGTGGAAAAGCTTCGCCCCGCTTACTACACCTGGCGCTTCAGCACCTATTTCAACGACAATCACATGCTCTGGGCCTGGCTGTCGCTCTTTAGCGTCGGCTTCGCGGACCTGTATATCCGGCTGTGCGCCATGGGGATCTGGCGTGATGTTCGGTTCTTCTAGCCAGTAGTCAGCAGCCAGTAGTCAGTAGCAGGGTTACTGACTACTGACTACTGGCTACTGACCAACGAGGGTTTGGATGGCGGATTACGAAACGCACGAACATGATGTCCTGGTGATCGGCGCGGGCGGCGCCGGGTTGCGGGCGGCCATTGAGGCGTCGGCGTCGGGGGTGTCGGTCGGGCTGGTGTGCAAGTCGCTGCTGGGCAAGGCGCACACCGTAATGGCCGAGGGGGGCATTGCGGCGGCGCTGGCCAACGTCGATGCGCGCGATAACTGGAAGGTCCATTTCGCCGACACCATGCGCGGCGGCCAGTATGTCAATAACTGGCGCATGGCCGAGCTGCATGCGCAGGAGGCGCCGGCGCGGGTTCGCGAGCTGGAGGCCTGGGGAGCGGTCTTCGACCGCACCAAGGATGGCCGGATCTTGCAGCGGAATTTCGGCGGCCACAAGTATCCGCGCCTGGCGCACGTCGGCGACCGCACCGGCCTGGAGATGATCCGCACGCTGCAGGACCACGGTATCCACCAGGGCATGTCCGTCTACATGGAATGCACCATCATTCAGTTGCTGAAGGACGGCGACCGCATCAGCGGCGCCTTCGGCTACTACCGCGAGCGCGGCCGGTTTGTGCTGTTCAAGGCCAAGGCGATTGTGCTGGCGACGGGCGGCATCGGCAAGGCCTACAAGATCACCAGTAATAGCTGGGAATACACGGGCGACGGCCACTCGCTGGCTTACTACGCCGGCGCCGAGCTGATCGACATGGAGTTCATCCAGTTCCACCCCACCGGGATGGTCTGGCCGCCGAGCGTGCGCGGCATCCTGGTCACCGAGGGGGTCCGCGGCGAGGGCGGTTGCCTGCGAAACAATAAAAATGATCGCTTCATGTTCGGCGATATTCCG
>DASZFN010000224.1:0-5154 GCA_035939715.1 Gemmataceae bacterium
ATCGCCGCCTGGTTGGCGCGGGCTTCGGCGGCCGCCTGCTTGAGGGCCTCACGCAGCCGGGCCGCTTCCCCGGCCAGATGCTCCGGGCCTACAAAGCGCTGCGGGATACGAAAGGACTCCGTGTCCAGCACCAGGGCCGGACCGAGTGCCACACCGGGAGAGACGGCGATGCCTCGTTTGATTTCCATACTGCTATATGCAGAATTTGCATCCGTAGCCCGCAGCGCCAGCAAGCGGTCCTTGCTGGCGCTGCGGCCTACGGAATCTGCAGAATGTCACGCTTGTTAGCCTTTAGGCGGCAGCGGCGATTCGGATGATTCCTCAATCCCCGGCGACGCCAGCATCTCCGCCAGGATCGGCAAGGCGTCTTCCGCATCCGGACCCGCCACTTCAAGCGTTAACTCCGTGCCTTGCTCCGCCGCCAGCAGCATCAGCTCCAGCGGGCTCTTGCCGTTGACGCGCTGCTCGTTCTTGGCCACGGTGACCGTGCTCTGAAATTGCTTGGCGCGCTGCGCGAACGCGGCCAGCGGGCGCAGATGCAGCCCGAGCGGATCGTTCACGGTCACCTTGCGCTGAAGAACTTCGCCATTCATGGGGTTGGCTCTGTTTGCTGGGCGTGCGCCGCAACCGCTCGGCTTCTTCAGGGTGCGTGGTGGTCCAGTTCGCCAAGCAGGTCCCAGATGGCCTCGCGGCTGGTCGCCTGCCGGAGGGAGCGCACAAAGCCGTCGTCGCGCAAGCTGCGCGAGACATTTTCCAGGGCCCGCAGATGATCGCCGGGCCGGTCCTGCGGTGAAATCAGGAGCACAAAAACATGCACGGGCTCGCCGTCCAGGCTGTCGAAGCTGACGCCCGGCCGGGACAGGGCGACTGTGCCGACGAGCTTCTCCACGCTGCTGTGCTTGGTATGGGGAATGGCGACGCCCCGGCCGATGCCGGTCGAGCCGAGCAACTCGCGCTTGAGCACTGCCTTGACAATGTCTTCGGGTTCCGTGCCCCTGAAAAAGCCAGCGCCGGCAAGGCTGCCGACCATTTCCCGGATTACGCTTTCCTTGGTGGCCGCCGTCAACTCCGGGATGATCGCGTCACGAATTACAAAATCAGTCATGCGCATGCCTGGCCTCCTTTCGGCTCCGGAGAGTCCCGCCCGGGCAAGCGGCGGAACGGGGAGCCGAAGCGCTCACTCTTCGCTGGACTCGGTGGGGGCGGGAGCACCGGTCACCTCACCCGCCGAAGGCGTGCGGCGCCGGTCCTGGACTTTTTCCTTGTACTTGCGGAGCTGGCCCTCCAGCTTGTCCACGACCAGATCGACGGCAGCGAGAATGTCGTTGTTGCGCTCGCGCGCCACAAAGTCGTGCTTGTGCTCGGCCGATACCAGAATTTCTACCTGCTTGGTCTCGTTTTTCAAATCCACGGTCACTTCAATGGACGTGAGCCGCTCAAAGAAACGCAGCAGTTTTTCGGCCTTCTCGCGGATAAATTGCTGCGTGGGCTCGGAGAGATGGCCATGCCGAGCCGAGATCTTGATTTGCACTGACCGGACTCCTTAGCAGACGGAGCTTGGCTGGGGTTCCCTGTCACGTGATTGACGCAATTGTAGCCCGGCTGCCGACTTTCTTCAATATGCGCCGACTTATGCTGGACCAGCGCCAAATGCAGACTACAATTGGTTGCTGGCGGCAGCGCCGGACTGTCCCGCTTGCGGCGCCGCCGCCTTTTATTCCTCACCGCTTCGCGCAATTCTGGGGAGGTGTTGTCGTGCAAACCAGCAAGCAGATTTCGGTTTTCCTGGAGAACAAGCCCGGGCGTCTGGCCAATGTGCTTCTGGCCCTGGGCCGGGAGAAAGTGAATATCATCGCCCTGACGATCATGGACAGCCACGAGCACAACGTCCTGCGCTTCGCCGTGGATGATGTGGACAAGGCCCGGCAGGTTCTGAAGGGGTTAAGCACGCCGTTTGCCGAAACCGAGGTCTTGCTCGTCGAACTGCGCAACCAGCCCGGCGAGCTGGCTCACGTTTGCGAACTCCTGGGCGCGGAACATATCAACATCGAGTACGCCTATTGCAGCTCGGGCAGCCGCAATGGCAAGACCTTCGGCATTTTCAAAGTCACGAACGCCAGCAAGGCCATGAAGGTGCTCGGCGAAGCGCCCAACAACATGACGCGGCGGCGACTCTTGCAGCGCGCCCTGCGCAACCCGCAGTCCTACCAGCCGCCATCGCGACGCTGAACACGGCGGGCCGTCCTCCCGTAGGGCAGGTTTTTAACCTGCCTTGGGCAAGGCAGGTTAAAAACCTGCCCTACGAAATCAACGGACGCGCCCTATGATCGGCACAGGGGATGGCTTAGCGATCGCCAGGCGCCGCCTTCCTTGGAGCTGGCGACGGCTTGCGTGATGAAGTTCATGCCATCCACCCCGTCCGCCACGTTGGGATACAGACTCTTGCTGCCATCGATCTTCTGACCGGCTGCACGAGCCATCATATCGGCATAGGCCGCCGTATAGATGTTGGCAAAGGCTTCCAGGTATCCCTCCGGATGGCCGCTGGGAACGCGGCAGGAAGCTTTGGCGGTGTTCTTTAAGTAGGCAGCATTTGGATCGCGCGTGTACACGCGGTGTGGCTGGCCGTTGGCGCGGACAAACATCTTGTTTGGGTCTTCCTGGCGCCATTCCAGGGACCCTTTCGTGCCGTCCACCTCCACCCAGATGTCGTTTTCGCGACCGTGGCTAATCTGCGATGCCGTCACCGTGCCGAGCGCGCCGTTCTTGTAGCGGATCACGGCCGTGCCATAGTCATCCAGTTCGCGGCCTGGCTCGAAGGCTTTGAGCGTGCAGGCGATCTGGTCGGGGAGCAGTCCCGAAATGAATCGGCCGAGGTTGTAGGCATGCGTGCCGATGTCGCCGAAGCAGCCGGCTGCGCCGGAGCGGCTCGGGTCGGTCCGCCAACTGGCCTGTTTCTGCTGCTCTTTTTCGAGCCGGGTCCTTAGCCAGCCTTGGATGTAGAAGGCGCGCACGGCGTTGATCTCCCCCAGTTCGCCGCCAAGCACCATTTCGCGGGCCTGGCGAACCAGCGGATGACCGGTGTAGTTGTGTGTGACCGCAAAGACCACCCCCGAGCGCTGCACGATCTTCGCCAGCTCCTCGGCCTGGGCCAGGTCGAACGTCATCGGCTTGTCGCACATGACGTTCAAGCCGGCTTCCACGGCGGCCCGAGCAATTTCAAAGTGGGTGTGATTGGGCGTGGCAATCGAGACAAAGTCGATGCGTTCCGAGGCGGGGAGTTTGGTTTCCGCGGTGAACATTTCCTTATAGCTGCCGTAGGCGCGCTCGGGCTTGATGTCATAATCCGGCGCCGAAGCCTTCGCCCTGGCCGGATCGGAAGAGAGCGCGCCCGCCACGAGTACGGCGCGGTTGTCCATGATCGCTGCGGTTACATGAACCCGCCCAATAAATGCGCCCTGGCCTCCGCCAACGAGGCCCATGCGCAATTTCCGATTCAGCGGTGCGTTTACTGCCATGAGGTTGTCCCCTTTCCAGAATCAAAATAGAAGAACCAGGCGGGTATGGCAGCAGAGTATCCTAGAAAAAGGCGGAAGGGAAGTGGCGACTTGCGGGCAGCGAGAAAGTCTAGGCCGCGGCGAATGGAGCGGAAATGCCCGAATTCTGACGATTCGGCTACACAGCCATCAGGCGCTGCGGCGCAAACGGCGCCCCTCGGTTTCCAGGATCATGCGCCGACGTTCATCTGCAGTCCGCTCAAAAACGGACTGATAGAGGGCGGCATGCCCTTCGGTGAACTGGCACTCGCGCCGTGCCATGACCTCGGCCGCGGTTCGCATCAGACTGGGCATATTGGCGTTGGCGGTCAGGGTGCTGTTCCACCAACTGCAAAAGGAAGGAAAATACTTCGGCAGGAGCTGCCCGGCCGGCAGCAAGTTGCAGCAAATGCCGACGCTGCTGCCGCTGTTCAAGAGCGTGCCCAGGCCGGTCTTCGTATGGTCGCCAATGAAGCAGCCGACCTTGGTCAACCCGGTGTTAACCGGCTCGCCTCTGACGGGGACGGCAATTACGCCGTAATCATTCCGCAGATCGCTATTGTTGGTGCCGGCGCCGAAGTTTACCCACTCGCCCACGTAGCTGTGGCCCAGAAAACCGTCATGATATTTGTTGCTGAAACCCTGCAGGATACTGGCCTCTACTTCGCCGCCCACACGGCATTGCGGCCCGAGCGTTGTGCCGGCGCGGATGCGGGCGCCGAGGACGTGCGTTCCGCGACCGATGAAGCACGGGCCCTCCAGACGGCTAAACGCCGTCACGACGGCGTCCTGGTCTATGATGATCGGCCCCCGCGTGCAGTCGGCCACCACCATGGGATCCAGCCGGGCACGCGGATCGATCGTAAGGTGATGCGCGGGCCCGACGACCGCGACCTTTACCGCGCTCTCTTGCCGCGGCACGCTGAAGCATGGATGATCGTCGCGAATTTGTGTGGCGTTAATTTGAACCAACTCCCACAAGTAGCGAATCAAGCGGCCGCCCGCCTGCACGCTCGGATAAGCGCGCTTCCAAACTTCGACGCAGTCGTCGATAGTGCTTGTGCAACACCCGCCAAGATGCTCGGGCTCCGCAATGGCAAAGACGACCTCATTGTCCACCAGTCCCACACAAGGCTCCGATAAAGCGGCGATGAATTCCGCCGGCGGAAGCCAGCGTGCATTCACCATGATCGTTCGCTCGGAGGCGAGCCAGGCCGCGTCGTTCCAATGCATGGACGGCTGCTGCTCCTGGCAAAGCCCGGCCAAATAAGGCCGTACCAAAGCGCCGACTTTGGACGCCTGAAAGAATCGGCACTGTTTGCGGGCCAGGGACGTGCAGCCGCTCAGCAGCTCAAACGCGGGCCGTGTCCAAACCAGGGGCTCGAGATTGCCGACATCCCTGTCCTCGAAGAGGCACACGCGCATGATCCACCTCGTTCGGAGCTCCCGGTTCGCGACAAAACAGCCGCCTTCCCTGGCGGCCGGATTATAAGAGACACGGGCTGCGCGTGGATAGACAGAAGTGTAGGGCGGCTAACAGGGCCACATGACCGGGCCATACAGGGCCACCGTGGCCCTGTATGCTTAGAGACATAAATACTGTCATAACAAATGCTTG
>DASZFN010000225.1:0-9273 GCA_035939715.1 Gemmataceae bacterium
GCAAGGCTTGCAAGATCAGCTCGGCGACATGCCCAGCGCGGAGGTTTCGGACGAGCGCCTCCAGGAGTTTGAGGAGCGTCTCTCCGGGGACCTCGCTGAAGACTTGCATCGCCTGCGGAATGTGTCCACGCCCACGCCCATCGCCCTGGAAGATTTACCCGCAGACTTTCGGGCACGCTATGTGAGCCCGAGCGGTAAATGGCTCCTGGAGATCTTCGCCAAGGACTGTCTCTGGGATTTCGCGCCGCTCGAAGACTTTACGCGCCGCATCCAGAGCGTCGATGCCGACGCCACCGGCAAGCCGTTTACCACGGTTGAGGGACTCCGGGCGATGAAGAACGGTTTCCAGTGGGCAGGTTTCTATGCCCTTATCGTGATCGTCATCGTCCTGTTTGCCGACTTCCGCGGCCTGTACAACACGCTGATCGCCTTGACCCCGCTGGTCATGGGGATCGTTCTGTCGCTGGGCATCATGGCGCTATGCGGTCTGTCGCTCAACCCCGCGAACATGATTGCTTTTCCGCTGATCCTCGGCGTCGGCGTTGACAATGGCGTGCACGTCTTGCACGACTACCTGCTGCGCCGGGCCGACGGCAAGTCCACGATCAGTTATCCCATCGGCCGCGGCGTGCTCGTCAAGGCGCTGACGACGATGATCGGCTTCGGCACCCTGATGATTTCCAGCGAACGCGGCCTGGCCAGCCTCGGCTTCATTCTCACGCTCGGCGTCGGCTGCTGCATGCTGACGGCCTTGGTGTTTCTGCCCGCGGTTCTGAAAGTACTAGGCATGCCGAGGCCTCAGGAAGAAGAGACAATCCTCGAACTCCCAACGAAGCGCGTAGCGGGGTAACGTTCGGAATCTCCAAGCGCGTCCAATCCATTTTCAGACCTTGGCCGTTACGCAACGGTCCATTCTCCCTTCCTGTTGCGTGAAACCGGACACCCAGCGGCGTCTTGGGTATGTACAGCCGCTTGGTTGACCGCGGCTGGCCTAGGATGGACAATACCACCAAGTCCCCGCACAGGCCTCCGGGAGTTCCACACCCATGCACCTGCTCTGCCCGCACTGCCATAACGCCATCGAATTGATCCACCTCGCCTCGAAGGATGAGATTTCGTGCCCTTCCTGCGGGTCCAGCTTTCGACTCGACCAGGGGGGAACGACGCGGGCGTCGCAGGTCGAAGAGCCGCGGACGCTGGGTAAGTTTGAGTTACGGGAAAAGGTCGGCATTGGGGCTTTCGGCTCGGTGTACAAGGCGTGGGATACGGAGCTGGAACGCATTGTCGCGGTCAAGGTTCCGCGCGCCGGCAATGTCGCCGGCAGCGATGAGCTGAACCGTTTCCTGCGCGAGGCCCGCAGCGTGGCGCAGCTTCGCCATCCCGGCATTGTGCCCGTCTACGAAGTAGGCCAGGCGGACGGGATGCCCTATCTGGTCAGCGATTTTGTTAAAGGGATCACTCTCGAGGATGCACTGACCGGCCGCGAATTCAGCTTCAAGGAAGCGGCACAGCTCATCGCGGACGTCGCCGAATCCTTGCAGGTGGCACACCGCGAAGGAGTCATCCACCGCGACGTCAAGCCGTCCAACATCATGCTGGCGGACAATGGCAAGCCGCAGCTCATGGACTTTGGCCTGGCCAAGCGCGACGCCGGCGAGATCACCATGACCGTCGAAGGCCAGGTGCTGGGCACGCCGGCTTACATGAGTCCGGAGCAGGCACGTGGCGAAGCGCATGCGGTCGACGGCCGCGGCGATGTGTACAGCCTGGGCGTGATTCTGTATCGCCTGCTGGCCGGCGAACTGCCGTTCCGCGGCAACACGCGCATGCTCTTGCACCAGGTCCTGCACGACGAGCCCAAAGCGCCGCGCAGCCTCAATGACAAGATCCCCCGCGACCTGGACACGATCTGTCTCAAAGCCATGGCCAAGGAACCTTCTCGCCGTTACCAGGACGCGACGCAACTCGCTGAGGACCTGCACCGCTTTCTCAAGGGCGAGTCGATCCTGGCAAGACCGGTCGGACGCCTCGAGAAAACCTGGCGCTGGGCTCGCCGAAATCCGGCCGTTGCCTCTCTGGCAGCGCTGGCCGGTCTGCTTTTTGTCGCGACGCTTGCTGCGGTAAGCGCCGGACTATGGAATGTTTCCATCGCCAAGAAAGACGCCGAGACGCAACGCGACGTGGCCCTGCAGCGCGAACAGGAGGCCGCCGGGCTGCGAAACACCGAGGCCAAGGCCCGCGCAGAAGCAGAGCTGCGTGAGGGCGAGTCGCGTGAACATCTCCGCGAGTCGCTCGGCTATCAGGCCCAGGCGCTGCGTCAATCGTTCCAACCCGGACGCCGCGCGCTGGCCCTGACGGCCCTCACTCGTCTGGCTGCCATGCAAAAGGATTCCCAGACCAGAGATGAGTTCATTCGCTGCCTTGACTTGCCCGACCTGGAGCCATCCATGGCGAAGGAAGCCGCACCCAGCCGATCCCTGGCCGGCACGGACGAGATTCTGAGGCTCCGCCAGGTTCTCGGCCAGATCGAACGAGCGGGGAGCGCAGCAGACGGATCTCGGCAGGCAAAATCAGTTCAAGGACCGGCAGCGCAGCCTCACGCGAAACTCAACGGGGCGCCCAGTCGTCGGATCATTTCCGACAAAAGCAAAGACGGCCGGCTCATGGCCCTGGCCGGCGACTTCGGCAGCATCACCGTATATTCTCTATCCCCGCCAACGGATAACGTCGCCGGCAAGCCGAAGCCAAGAGAGGTTGCCTCCTTCGGCGCACATCTTGGGCTGGGACTCGGCGGCACATTGGCCATGCGTTTCTCTCCCGACGGCCGCTGGCTGGCCACGGTCGGAGAAGACGGTTGGCTCAGGCTCTGGGAAGCGAAAACCGGTCTGCTGGCCGTGCAGTCGCGTCAGGGCGGAATCTCCATTGATAGAAACGATCTCGTTGCCAATCGCAGCGCCGGCTTGCAATGGTCGGAATCCGGGTCGGAGCTGGTATGCAACCTGGATCAAAAGTCCACCCACTGGCATTTCCAGCGGCCCCTGGTGCGTGAATATCGAACTCATGACACCGACGATTTGCTGGTAGGTCCGCCGTCTCTGGCATTTAGTCCTGACGAGGGTTGGCTGGCCTGCGCCACTACGCATCTGACGCTGGTCGATCTCCAGAATCCGGATCTGAAACAACCCCTGCTGAAGGACGGCACGCTGGCAAACGACCTGGCTTTTGCGCCGGGCTCCGACCGTCTCTGGAAAGAGGCCCCAGACCATGAGTCGATCTGGCACTTGCCGGACCCGCAAGGCATGCCTTCGCCGCCAACTGCGCCGGCCCGAACCATTGAAAGCATCGCCTTTAACCCCGAGGGACAACGCCTTGCAAGCGGGACCGAAAAGGGACTCGGGCCCAAGGTGTGGAACCTGGATACCGGGCGTGTTCTTCTCAACCTGGGCGAGAGAGAGGACCAAACCGAAAAGTTTGGCCGCGGACTGAAGAGCTCGTGGCTGAGCCGCGATGGGGTATATCTGGCAAGCTATCGCATTCAGGGCGCCGGCGGCCTGCTGCGCGTGTTTGATCTGGCGGACGGCTCAGTTCTCTGCTCCGTCAAGCTGAAAGGGATTCCGCGATTTTGCGCGCTCTCGGAACGGGCCCGCTTTGTCGCCGTGAGTGATGCCCGGCAGATTCTCGTCTTTGATGCGCGAACCGGTCAGCAGACCGCGAGCCTCGCGGGCCATGACAGCCTGGTCACAGGCCTGGCATTCGACGGCGCCGGCCGCATGCTCGCCTCAGCCTGTCTTTCCGAAGGTACGATCGCTCTTTGGGATCCTGCCGGCGGCACCCGTCTCGCGACCGTTCAGGCGGGGCATGGCGCCATGGTCAGCGTATGCCTAAGCTCGACGGGACGATGGCTCGCGATTGGCGACATCTCCGGGCAGGTCCGGCTGTGGGATCTCGCGCAAGTGAGGACGAATCTCAAAGAGGCTGGGTTGGATTGGCCAGGGCCGCCCATTCCCGTCACTCCGAAGCCGGCGCCAGGGACAGCGGCGGCCTTCCTGGCAGAAGCGCGCCGCCTCCATTTGTTCCGGAATTACGCCGGGGCCGCGGAAGCCTACAGCAAATCCTTGAACCTGGATGACAAGGAGGCAACCGTCTACCGTGACCGGGGCGAGGCGCGCTTTCAATTGCAACGCTATGCCGAAGCGCTCGCCGACTTTGATAGGGCCAGGGAATTGGCTCCGGAGCTGCCTTACAGCGCGAATTTCGTGAAAGCCCTGCAAGCCCGCGCCCTGAACTACGCCGCGCTGGGACAATGGAAGAACGCGGAGACAGACCTTTTGCGAGCCATCAAAAACGGCGCAGAAAAAGCATTCACGCCGCGGGAACGGGCGGTGCTGCGCCTGGCCGCCGGCGATGTCCCTGCCTACCGCAAACTTTGCGATTCGCTAATGATCAGCCTCATGGGTAAGGAAAAGCCCGTTACTACCAATCCGATTGTGTGGACATCCGTTCTGGCGCCGCACACGTTTCCCGAGTACAACCGGCTGCAAGAGTTGGCCGAGGACGGCGCCGACAACGAGCCCCGCAACTGGATCTACCAGAATACCCTGGGAGCTGTGCTTTGCCGCGCCGGCCAGCACGACACTGCGGTTGAGCGTCTCAACCGCTCCGTCCAGCTTGACAGCAACCAGGGACGGCCGCGCGACTGGCTTTTCCTGGCCATTGCCTACCATCATCTGGGGCACGCGGACGATGCGCGAAAATCGCTGGACAAGGCAGACCGATGGTTTCAAGAAAGCCCCAAGGCAGACCAGGCCGCGAAGACGGCATTCATCGAACGCTTGGAGTTGCTGCTGCTGCGCCGCGAAGCGCAAACGCTGCTCCCGGCCGCCAAGCCCGGCCCAGGAAAGTGAACAACCGCATTAGTAGGACGGATTGCCAATCCGTCCGCTGTATCCGGACGGATTGGCAATCCGTCCTACACTTCTGCTATTAACTCTCCCGTCACGCTCGACTAAAGATCGGGGACACGAATACACCGAACCCAATCTTCGGAAAGGACCCTGTCATGCCAGGCGCGCGGACAAGCTGTCGTCTTCGGCTCCTAACTGTTCTGTGCTTCATCATCGCCGCCTCACCGGCGCTCGTGGCATCGCCGGGAGTCGCGCCGTCGACCCAGGACAGGAACTCATTCATCGTTCACGAATGGGGCACCTTCCTCTCCGTTCAAGGTTCCGACGGCGTCACGTTGGGCGGCATGGTGGACAACGACGAGGTGTTGCCGCCGTTCGTCGAGTCGCGCAGCATCGCCAACTGGAACCGCTCCATGCTGCGCGTCAAAGGCGAAACTCCGGTCACCTACTTCTACACCGACCGGCCGCGCGTCGTGCAAGTGAAGGTCGATATGCCCGAAGGTCTGCTAACGCACTGGTACCCGAATGTTTGCCGCTTTGGTCCATCCCCCATGCAACGAACCACGGCCGCGCCGCGCAACAGCTTCCTGGATTGGTGCAATGTCACGCTGCTGCCCTCAGCGCCGATGCAATCGAAAGACGGCCTGGAACTGCAGAGAGAAATCATCGTCACCAGGAATGGCCAGGCCCTCATTGGCTATGTTCTGTCCGAGACAGCCAGGACGCTCGAGCTGATCCAGGAGGGGCGGAGCCGAGCACAAACGATTCAGAAAAAGGACATCGACGAACGAGCCATCTCCAAGAAGAAGATTGCCTCTCCCAGCTCTCTGTTGCCGGTCGGCACGGAGCAAACGTGGCGTTACGTGCGCGACACGGATTCCGCGTTTGTGCGGGTCGAGAATTTCAATGCCCGCGGCGAGCCGGTCGCCCAGTTCGAGAAGTTTCTCTTTTATCGCGGCGTGGGCACTTTCCCAATGCCTCTCGATGTCCGCTCCGCGGAAGACCAGGACGTTGGTCTCCGCCTGAACTTGTCCAATAGGGACGAGCAACCTTTGCGGGGCGTCTTTGTCCTTCGCGTCGACCAGGGCAGTATTCAGTTTGCCCGGCTGGACCCCCTGGCCGGCAAATCAAGTGAAGAGGTTACGCTGAACGCGCGCTTCACATCGCCGCTGCCCCTGGGCGAAGGTGTGCCGCACGTCAAGAACCTCGTTGTGTCGGCCCTAGTCAACGCCGGCCTCTATGCCAAGGAAGCCCAGGCGATGGTCAACACCTGGGAGCGCAGTTATTTCCGGACGGACGGCTTGCGCGTCCTCTACCTGGTGCCGCGGGAGCGCGTTGACGCCGTGCTGCCGATCCATATCAAGCCGGCGCCGGAAAAGCTGGTGCGCGTCATGGTCGGGCGGATTGAAGTGTTGACCCCCACGCGCGAGCGGCAAATCGAGAAACTTGTCGCCGACCTCGGGGCGACCGATTTCAAAACTCGGGAATCCGCCAGCTCCGGCCTGGCCAGGCTGGGCCGTCTGGGCGAACCGGCCTTGCGGCGCGTGCTGGTCACTACGCCCGATCCCGAGGTCCGTTCACGGGCTCAGACGCTTATCTCGAAGATGGCTGCTGCCCAGTAACGTAGACGTTATTGGTCTTCAGAAGTGCCGGCAGACGCTCTCCGGTCCGCATCGCGCGAAATCGGCAAGGTTGGCCAGGACTGGAAACTCTTGAGGTTCTCGTCGCCCTGTTGCGTCAGAGTTGATTCATCGCCGCGACCGCCGCGTGCGAGACATTCCCGGTTCGCGGACGCATCGGAATCGGGGGTCGGCCCAGAGGTCAGCGGCGCGGCTTCGAGCTTGTTCACATGACGGCCACGCGCGCGGTGTTCGATATTCACACGACGGGGATACTCTTCCTCTAGGCTGTGGCCGATTACGTTGGACAGCGAAAAGCTGTACACGACAACCCCTGATACCGCCAGACAGGCAAAATTCAGCAGACAGGATCCCGTCCGCGGACGGTACAGGGAGATGAGGACGACGGAAAAAACCGCAATGGACATGGCCAGGATCTTGAAGAACGCAAGGCCGGTCCAGCCAAAGCGCGCCAGCCATTCGTTGGCAATAGGATTGCTTTCGTACACATAACCGCCGCCCGAGCGCACGACTTTATAAGTCAGCGCCAAATCAAGCAGGCTCAGAGTTGCGAACAGTAACAGCCGTCGGGGATGTAACGTGCTGATGCTCATGGCTTCATGACCGTCTGCCGGCATCCTTGGCTTGGGTGGTTTTGTCGCTTGCGGCTTCTAGCTTATTCCTAGCTCATGAACTTGTGATTAGCAAATGGCATACCCATGAACGGATTCTTGGCAAAAATAACCGAATCCGTAGATCGCAGCAACCCCAGATCACCCAGTACTTCGCTGGAGAGGCGTATTCCTTGAGCAACCAGCGACTTTCATTTGACAAAGGGGACAGGAACTTACCCGTGGCAGGCAGTAAATTAACCTCATTTCCCTGGACCGCTGTCAGACTACGGTTTACTGTACTAGATGCGCTCCCGCAACCGTGAACCTCAACGCAGAAGCAGGCTGCCATGGCTTGTGACAGGAAGATTTACCATCTCCTTGGCTTCGCCGCTGTGCTGGTGGGAACAACCAGCGCAATCTTAGCGGCGGATCAGCAAGCTGCTGACAAAGGCCGTTCGCCGCGCCTGGATCCCCATGGCGACGCGCTACCCGCGGGCGCGCTGGCCCGCCTGAGCACCGTACGCCTCCGGCACGATCACATTGTCCAGGCCCTGGCCTTTGCGCCGGATGGGAAGACGATGGCTTCGGGCGGTTTTGATTACACCGTCCGGATCTGGAACGTAGCGAGCGGGCAAGAGATTCGCCGCCTGGGCCAGATCCACGCCCGCTCCGGCGCTTACAGCGGCGCCCGGCTTATTCATTCCCTCGCCTATTCTCCAGACGGCAAAAAGCTGGCGGCCGCTCTGGACGACAACTCCGTCCATGTATGGGAGGCGGAGACCGGCAAGGAACTGTTCAAGCTCACGGCGCACCAGGGGCCGGTCCACTACGTCGTTTTCGCGCACGATGGCAAGCTGCTCGCTTCCGGAAGCGCGGATCAGACGATCAGGCTCTGGGACGCCGGCACCGGCAAGCAGAGCCGGCAGCTTGCCGCCAATGAGCCCGTCGCTTCGCTCGCTTTTTCCGGCGACAGCAAGCTCCTGGCCGCCGGCACCTCTTACGGATCGGTGCGCATCTGGGAGACCGCCAAGGGACAGGAGCTGCGCAATATCGAAGGCCATAAGGGCGCTGTCAATTCGGTTGCCTTCGCGCCGGACGGCCGGACGCTCGCCTCCGCGGGCGTCGACAAGGCGATTCGCTTCTGGGATGTGCGCCTGTCGATGAACCCGCAGTACGCGCCCTATCTGCTCTCCGCCATTCCCTGGGGAAGACGACCGGGGTTTGTGCCGATCGTCCAGACCATTGAATACCTGCGTCTCAATCGCGACATCCGCGAGCTACAAGGACATACGGCGGAGGTGAAAACCATCGCATTTTCGCACGACGGCAAGACCCTCGCGAGCGGGGGACTGGACCATACCGTGCGGCTGTGGGATGCCGGCAGCGGCAAGGAGCTGCGCCGCTGCCAGGGCCATCTGGGCGAAGTCTACTCCCTGGCTTTTGCACCGGATCGGAAAACGCTGGCCTCCGGCGACAGCAAATGTGCCCTTCGGCTCTGGGATTATGCCTCCGGGAAAGAAATCCTTCCCGTCGAGGGACATCAGGGCCATATCCGGAGCATTGCCTTTTCGGACGACGCGCACACGCTGACCACTCGCGCCTCGGACATGACCATCCGTTCCTGGGATTACGCCACGGGCAAGGAACTGCGTCGCTGCGCGGTGCTGCCGGAGAGCCAGACCGTGCTCGCGCAGAGTCCCGACGGCAAGACGGCCGCTTCAGCAGGCTCTGACGGCGCGGTCCATGTCTGGGACGTCGCCGCCGGCAAGGAGCTCCGTCACTTCGGCAAGATTCCCGCCGCCGTGCTGGCGATTGTTTATTCGCCGGACGGCAAAACGCTCGCCACCGGCGGCGAGGATCACCTCATCCGCCTCTGGGATGTGGCCACCGGAAATGAGCTGGACCAGCTTCAGGGGCATGAGAGCGGCGTGTCCCTCCTGGTGTTTTCGGCAGACGGCAAGGTCCTTGCCTCCGCCACCGCGGACGAGCTGGTATATCTCTGGGACCTGGCCACCGGCAAGGAGATCCGCCACCTCGGCGAAAACGGGGCCGATGTGGAGTGTGTCGCCTTTTCGCCCGAGGGGAAAATCCTGGCCGTCGGAAGCCGTGACGGCGTCGTGCGGCTCTGGGATCTGG
>DASZFN010000226.1:0-2762 GCA_035939715.1 Gemmataceae bacterium
CATAAGGCGAGACCGGCGACAATTAGAAAGACACTGATATACTTCTCAAACGCCACCGGCCGGGCGTCCTCGCGCAGCAACTCATTCAGAGACCGGTGAATGCCGTAGCAGAACATCAACAGCGCTATCACTTCGCCGTTGTGCCGGCGAAGCGGCCAGTAGGCGCTCAGCAAAACGAAAATGAGCAACATGCTGATCGACTCGTACAGTTGCGTGGGATGCAGGCCGAGCGTTTTTGGAGCAAAGATCGGCAAGTCAAGCGGCGGTTCCGCCCCGCGCTGCACGGACAGAGCCAGTGCGTTTTTGCCGCGCGGCCACTCCGGACCAAAAGCGTTTTCGAGATCGCCGAGAGTATTGATCGCGTGCTTTTCCCCGCTGAGGGGAAAATCACGCAAGCCGACAATAACATCCCCCGCCTTGAGGCCGCTGGCGGCAGCAGCCGATCCCGGTTCCACGGCAGCGACTACGGCGCGTTCGGGGGTCCTTTCGTTAATCGTGAATCCAGCGGCGGTCTGATAGCCTTCCGCAACCAGGGCGAAGCGCGGCGGGCTGGAGAGCGGAAAATGAACTTGCCAGGCCGGTTCCTGGCAGGCCACGCCGCCGTAGCAGCAGCCGTTCAGAAAGCAGCCCAGCCGGCCCAGGCCCACGCCGACCGCCAGCGACGGCGCCACGATATCGGCCAGCTTCCAGGTGCTCAGGCCATGCTTGCGGATAATGAAGCGATAAGCGAGGATGTAGGCGAGCAAGCCGCCGATGATGGACCCGTAAAGAATGAGTCCTCCGTCCCAGATGCGGAAGAATTGCCCAATGAGATTGAAGTTGAACTGGCGTGCCTTCCAGGCCTCGAGGAGGACGGATGATAGCCGCGCCCCGATGATGCCGCCTACCAGGAGCCACATGGCCAGGTCCTGGATGTATTCCTTGCGGACACCTTCTTTTTGCGCGCGCCGACCTGCCAGCCAGGTGCCGAGGACGAAGGCCAGGAAGAGCATCGCCCCGAAGCCGTAGATGGGAATACCTGCCGGCAAACCGGGGAAGGGAATGCGAAAGAGTACTTGCTGCATCGTACATTCACGCTGGGTGCAAAACGACCGCCACGATCCTCGCGGCGCACCAGAATTCACGATAGTTGCCGCACGCTGGCGCTACAACGGCAATTAGAACGGAATACGATCGAATTCCCCCTTGCGTGCATCGCTGGGGCGAAATTCCATCGTGTCGACCTTGCGCCTTACGGGATGCGTCTCGGGCGATTGATAGTCCCGGAGCAAACTCTCCAGACGCTTGTTGACGGCATCACCGGATGGCTTGAGATTGGCCGGGCCGGCGCCACTTTCCTGTTCCTCTTGCCCGGCACTATCCTGAGGCTGCGTCACGCCAGGCTGCACCCTTTCACCGCAAAGGCCGAATACGTCAAGGCGGAGACCCTGGAGAAAATCGGCGATCCGGCAGCCCACGGTCTGCTCAGGGGACTTGGCGGGCGGGGCACAGGTTTCTTCATCCCGGCAGTACGGCATGACGTTGGGACAGTCATCCACGCTGTCGGCCGCCACGGGAGTGATCTCGGGAAACGGGTTGCGTGCCGATGGCGTCAGCAGCCCCCGCTTATCGTCGGCGGGAACGCGCTCTGGCACAATCTGGATGGGCTCAACGGCGGGAAGCACCGCCAGCGGCTGTTCGGGCAGCCCATCCGGCAGGAGGTCGGGCTCGACCGGCGTGCAGGCGGGAGCTTGTCCTCCCGTTTCCGTTGTCCGGCAGCTCGCGCTGTCCCGGGCAAAACTCTGGCCGAAGCGGGCGGCCGAATTATATTCAAACCCTACACGGTAGACGACCGTGGCCATCCGAGCCAGCAACGATGTGGGATGCCGCCCGGCATACCTGGCGCTGAGATAGATCCCGGCCGTCAGCGCCAGCGCGACCACGGCACCGCTCCACAAATACTTCCGCATGGTCTTCCCCTGTTCCGAGGCAAGAAAGCCCTTTTGCTTGCCGCCCAGGCTTGGGCTGAAGTGATTTCTGCTGGTAGCGATGTCCGTCCCGACAGGCAGGCGCCTTTGGGGAGCGAGCCTCTCATGCACTCCCCAGCGCCGGGGGACTGTAGCGAAGACCGGGCAAAGTTGCCAGAGCAAATAGTTCGACAAAAACCGGGCTCAAATACCGGTGCGAGGAGGCCCTTTCCGCGCGCGAGGGTGCAAAACTCAGCTAAAATAGAGTAAAAGGGACTGCGGCGGCCCTTGTTTTGCACAATCCGCCGTAGGAATGGAGAAAGCCGAACCCGATGGACAGTTGGAGCGTCTAAGTAAGGCGGGAACATCCCGTTTCCCGGCGACCGGGAAAAAATGGCGGCGCAGCAAATTCGGCGCTTGACGCAGGCTAGGGCGTGCGAGATCATACGAGTCAGGTGTCTGTTTAACGACGTTCGGAGCAGGTTTTTTTTCTTGTGGCTTTTATCCTGCTGGCTTGATCCAGCCCGGAGGTGACCAACGGCGACATTGCTCGTCCAAAGCGCAGTTCACCGCAGGCCGGCCTCCCGGCAGGGATCGCATCCTCTGAAGGAGGTCCTTTGAAACTAGCAGCGGTGAGAAGTGTCCCGACCCCGCGTGCGGAGGTTGCCGTTCAACATGCTCTGCAGTGTGCGCGCGTCGCACAGGACAACAAGGCGCGGGACATCGTCGTCCTGGACATGCGCGAAATCACACCTCTCTACGATTTCTTTGTCCTCGCCACCGGTACAAGCCGGCGGCAAATCCACAACCTTGCGG